>JBFLWP010000006.1 GCA_040757595.1 Nitrospirota bacterium
AGCAAGGATATGGGGGGGTTAGCGGGTGGGGGTGGCGGGGGTCGGGCTCGGGGATGGAACCGAGGGGCTGGCGGTTTTTCGGGAGCGGAGAATGTCCTCCAGGTTCAGGAGCGCCTCCCGGCCGGAATTGTGCTCGATCCCGCGGATCAGGTTGCCGTCGGCATAGGCGGGGGAGGGGCTGATCACGCCGCCCTTCCCGGTTTCGGCCTGGGACAGGGACCCGGACCAGGAACGGGGGTCCCGGCTCCCGTGCTTCTTCTGCCAGGCGGCCAGGCAGGCCTTGGCGATGAATTTGTTCAGCGGCGCGGGGTTGTAGAGGAGCTTTCTGATGCTCCAGGGGGTCAGCAGGAGCGGGTTGTAGCCGGCGGAAAGGTACCCCTCAGCCAGGAGCCGGGATTCCAGCTCCGTGTTCGGCTGGATGCCCAGGAAGAACATGAGCGGAAACACCCGCTCCTCCCCCAGGATCGAGGCGACGACCTTGTAGGACTCGACGCTCTGCAGCAGCGTGTCCTCGGTCTCCTTCGGGGAGTTGAGCGAGTAGTTCAGGATCACCTTGCCCCGGAAGCCGGCCTCGGCCAGGTACCGGCAGCCGTCGTAGAGCCGCTCCAGCTTGAAGCCCATGTGCAGATTGTTCAGGACGTCCTGGGAGCCGGACGTGATCGCCACCTCCAGGTCGCCGACGCCGGACCGCACCATGAGCTTCGCCAGGTCGGGGGTGATCAAGGAGGTGCGGATGTACCCGGACCATTGGAGCTCGAGCCCCTCCCGGACGATCCGCTCCAGGATCTCGGTGCACTGGGGGTAGGCTTCCCTGCCGGTGATGAACTGGGCGTCGGTGAACCAGAACCGCCGCGCCCCCCACTGGTGATAATGTTGCGCGATGTCCTTGACGACCATCTCGGGCGGCCGGTACCGGACCCGCTTGCCCTCGATGTAGGGATAGAGGCAGAAGGCGCAGTCGTAGGGACAGCCGCGCTTGGTCTGGACGCCGATGCTCTCGTCGAGGTACTCGCGGTATTGCGGGAAGATGGAGGTCAGGTAGGGGAGGTCCACGGTCAAGGCGTCCAGCAGCACGGGGGCCCGCTGCTCCCCCTTCGCCACGCGCCCGCCTTCGCGGACGATGTAACGTTCGCCCTCCAGCGCCCCCCCGTTCAGGACCTTCAGGATCGCGTCTTCCCCCTCGCCCAAAATCCCGACCGTTCCCTCGGGAAGCTTCTCGATGAGCTGGTCGGCGAAGGCGGTGAAGGCGCCGCCTCCGATCATGATCGCAGCCTTGGGGAACTCCCTGCGGATCAGCCAGGGGTAGGAGAGGGCCGTGCGGATGTCGTGGTAGTACCGGTAGAGCTGCGTCAGCCCCTGGACCGAGGCCGCGATCCGCTTGAGCGGGTTGCTCGCGTAGTAGAAGTTGAACGCATGTTCGAGCGAGGCGTCCCCTTCATGGGGCGAGAAGATCTGGATGTCCCGCCAGGAGAAACAGACGAGGTCCGGGGCGAAGGCCGAGGCGGCCTCCC
Source organism: Nitrospirota bacterium (assembly GCA_040757595.1). NCBI lineage: Bacteria > Pseudomonadati > Nitrospirota > Nitrospirota bacterium. The sequence continues at coordinate 1,512 of JBFLWP010000006.1, forward strand.
GCAGCATCCGCGCCCGCTCCTGCTGAGGATAGAGCGACAGGTCCAGGATGCGCTGCCGGACCTCGGGTCGGCGCCGGTGGATGAAATCGGCCAGATAGGTCGTTCCGATCGGGTAGACCTTCTTGCAGGGGAGGAAGACGTAGAGAACCGAATTCATCATACGGAAATGGTCGGGGGGCAGCGGTTGGTGGTCAGGGCGAGCCGTGGCATTTTTCGTCTGTCGTCACCGACCCCTTACCCCTGACCATTGGTCACCACTCATTTTACTGCGACGTGGATGGCCACGATCCCGCCGCTCAGGTTTTCGTAGTCCACGTGTTGGAATCCGGCCTTGAGCAGCAGGGCCTTCAGCGCCTCCTGGTCCGGAAAAGCCCGGATGGAGGCAGGGAGGTACCGATAGACGCCGGTCCGGTCGTGCGCGACGAGGGTGCCGATCCAGGGGAGCAGGCGGAACGAGTACCAGTCGTAGAGCCCCCGCAGCCAGGCCCGGGCCGGATGGGAGAACTCCAGGCAGACGAACCGGCCTCCCGGCTTGAGCACCCGCAGGATCTCGGCGAACGCGGCGGGCAGGTCTCCCACGTTTCTGATGCAGAAGCCGGTGGTCACGGCGTCGAAGCTGGCTTCGCGGAATCCCAGCCGCTCCGCGTTGGCGCGCAGGCAGGTGACGCGGCCGGCGAGCCCCCGCCGGGCGACCTTGCGAAGCCCCTCGCGCAACATGGCCTGGTTCAGATCCGCGGCGACCACGCGGCCGGCCGCCCCCATCCGCTCATCGATCAGGATGGCCAGGTCCGCGGTGCCGGCGCCGATGTCCAAAACACAACGCGGCACATGACCCGTTGCATTCTCCAGAGCAACGGGTCCCCCGACCTCGCCGCTACGGACGCCGCAGGGGCTGGCAAGCGGCGCCATCACATGTTCGACCGCTCTGTGCTTCCACCCGTGGTGCAGGCCGAAACTCAGGAGCGAATTGTTCAGGTCGTAGAACCGGGCGATCGCGGTGAACATCCGCTGGACCGCCTGCTCCTTCCCCTTGCCCGACCAGTCGGGCACCGTGCCGGGGGGCGGCGCAACGTGCGCCTGCCGATCCACCGGCTTGTCCTCGAGCCGAAGCATTCGGTGAACGTAGACTCCGGCTCAACGCTTTGTCAAGCTGATGCCGCACGTGACGACGGGCAGCCGAGCCGTTCGCGAGGTCTCGTCGGATTGGGGAAACTGTTGCTTTCCTGTGGTGATCTACCTATGATGCGGCTGGGCTTTCCGGAAGGACATTCCATGCGCAGAGGGGCCAGAGCGTCGCGCGTTCTCAGAGGGGCCGCAGCCGTGTTCTCGGCCGCGCTGCTCGTCGGCTGCGCCGCCATCGCCGGCTATGATCCCACGTCGTACAAGACGGCCACCGACCTCAAGGCGGAAGCGTTGCTTCTTGTCGAAAAGGCCAAAGATCCGCCGTCACAGCACGCCGCCGCGATTGAGGGCCTGCGAATCAAGCTTCGCCAGGCGTTGGAATACGAAAGGGGCAAGGGGGAGCGAAACCGGCATTCCCGAGAATTGTGGGAACTGCTCGGCGATCCCAACGGCAACCTGCTGGGCGGGTTCCTGAAAAAATGGGAGACCGAGAACAAGGGGCAAAGCCCCGCCTTCCTGGAGGGCATGAGCAAGAACATCGCCGAGGCGTTCGACAAGATCATCGAGCTGGAGAGGCACAAGGTGAAGGACTGACCGTCTTAAGCGCGGGGTCATCCCATGTTCGACTTCGAGAAATTCTTTCAGGAAGTGAAGGCGGGCGCGGTGGAGATCGCCAAGCAAGAAGCGGCCGGCTTCGTCAAGGAAGCCACCAGCGATGGCACGGCCTTCCTGGACGCCGTGAAGGCCGATCTGCACGCCTGGGCCGAGCAGTACGCCGAGGGGAAACTCTCCAAAGAGGACTTTGAATTTCTGGTCAGGGGCAAGAAGGACCTCGCCAAGATGGAAGCGCTCACTCAAGCCGGCCTGGCCGCCATCCGGGTGGACCGTGTCCGCGTCGCGCTCATCGATCTGGTCATCACCGCGGCCGGCAAGCTCGTCTGATCCAGCGTAACCTTCAGCGAGGACCCATGAGCCAGCCGCGCGACTCCTCGAAACCTTCCGAACGCCGGAGCGAGCCCCGGCGCGAGCAGGACCGGCGTCTCGTCCAGCGGGACCGCGAGCTGGAGGCGGCGCGCCTGGTCTGCCAGGCCCTCTCCCAGCAGATTCACACCGACAAGCTGGTCGAGCAGTCCCTCCGGACCGCGCTCGAGGTCGTGGGCGCGGAGGCCGGCTCCGTGCTGCTGGCCGATCCCAAGTCCCGCCAGCTCGTGTTCCGGCACGTCGTGGGGGAGAAGGCGGCGATGCTCAGGGGCCTGGCCATCCCCTGGCACAAGGGCCTGGCCGGAGCCGTCTTCTCGTCGGGCGAGCCGGAAATCGTGGCGGACGCCAAGCAGGATCACCGGCACTACCCGGACATTGACCGGATGACCGGCTTCCACACCCGCGACATGATCGTGCTGCCCCTCAAGCAATGGGGGCGCGAGCCGATCGGCGTCCTGGAGGTCATGAACAAGCGGAAGGGGCGGCTGAACCAGGACGACGTGGCCCTGCTGACGATCGTCTCCGCCCTCTCGACCGCGGCGATCGAGCAGGCCCGTCTCTTCGAAGAGGCCAGGATGGCCGAAGTCGTCCACCGGCTGGGCGACATCGGGCACGACGTCAACAACCTGCTCGTGCCCGTGAGCCTGAGCGCCTCGGTCGTCAGGACCGAGCTCGACCATCTGTTCGCCCGGCTACCGGACTCGGACGCCAGCAGGGTCCGGGCCAGCTACCAGCTCTGCAAAGAGGCGCTCGGCACCCTGGAGGACACGGTCCGCCGCATCCGCGACCGCATGAAACAGGTGGCCGATTGCGTCAAGGGCTTGAAGACGCCCCCGCAGTTCGGGCCTTGCCGTCTGGCCGAGGTCGTGGACAGCGTCGTCAAGGTCCTGGGCTTCGTCGCCGGGGACAAGGGGATCACGCTGCACACCGACGGACTGGCCGACCTGCCGCCGATCCAGGGGGACGAGCAACGGCTCTACAGCGCCTTCTACAACCTCATCAACAACGCCATCCCGGAAGTGCCCAGGGGCGGCTCCATCACGGTCCGCGGGGAGCTGGACAAGGCCGGCAACGCGCTGCTCGTCTCCGTCAGCGACACGGGGCGGGGGATGCCCAAGGAGGTCCGGGACAGCCTCTTTTCCGACCAGACCATCAGCCGGAAGGCCGGCGGCACCGGGCTGGGCACCAGGATCGTCAAGGACGCCGTGGACGCCCACGGCGGCGCGATCACGGTGGAGAGCGCCGAGGGCGCCGGGACGACGTTCCAGATCCGGCTGCCGTTCCAGCCGCCGTCCGGGCCAGCCGGCCCGCGCGCCTGACCCTCTGTCACGCGGGCTGCATGGCATAATCCTGCCGCGATGAGCGGAACGATCGTCATTCGCGGCGCCCGCGAGCACGAATTCGTCACGACCTTCCTCGCGCGCTGGGGCGAGGCGGCGGAGCGGCCCTCGTCGCGCCGCCGGCGGTGACGGGATAGCCCGTGCCTCCCGATGTCGAAAGTACGCGACTCGCTTATGCTCGCCGCTGCTCAGTTGGGTGAGGAGCCATCCACTTTTTATTAGGGCTCTTCCGGAAATCGTGTGGGTTACCACTTCTTGTATTTTCCAGACCTTCGAAGGCTAACGAACGATTCCGAGCTTTGTAGACCTCAGCTAAGTTTGCTAGGGCAAAACAGCTTGCTCCCCCGTGTTTACAGGAAGGGTCGAAGCAGGCCTTTGCAAAAGCCGCATGAAATGAGCCCCCATTTTTCCGCTTTCTGCGCTTGAGAGGATGTGTACCCCTTTGAGACAGAAGAGTTCTGCAACCCACACAAAAGCCGGAAGGGCCATCAATTTGAGGCCATTCACCCGTTTCTCGACGGGAATGGGCGTATCGGTCGTCTGCTCATCACGCCGTTCCTGGTTGGGAGGAATATTCTTCCTACGCCGCTCCTCTATCTCTGAGTGCGCACTTCGAGGCCTCGCGATCTGAATACTATGCGCGTTTGCGAGGAGTGAGCGAGCAGGGGGACTGGGTTGGCTGGCTTCAATACTTCCTGACGGGCGTAGCCGTACAGGCGGCCGATGCTCTACAGCGGGCTGAACGGATCAACACCCTGCTCGTTTCGTGGAGAAAGACTGTGTCGGGTGCAAGTTCCAAGGTCCCTCTTCGATTGATCGATGCCTTGGCCACCAATCCGTTCATAACGATCAAGGGCGCCGCGAAGCGATTGAAGGTTGCATTTACGACAGCACAGCGGGCCATAGAGAAGCTGGAAGAGGAAAAGATTCTGAAACAAGTTACCGATGCGATGCGTGAGCGGGTGTACTGCACAAAGACGCTGCTGGAAATCCTTGAGCAGCCCGCGTGGCCGGCCCCTTCTTCCCCGGGTTAGCTTCCCTCCCCATGCCTCTACCGGCTGTGTTGCCTTCACCTTCGCTGGAACAACGCATGATATAATCCCGCCGCACGAAGGACTTCGCCAGGAGACGCGTTGATGTCCGGCTCCATCGTCATCAAGGGCGCCCGCGAACACAACCTCAAGAACCTGGACGTCGAGATCCCGCGCGACAAGCTGGTGGTCATCACCGGCCTGAGCGGGTCCGGCAAGTCCTCCCTGGCCTTCGACACGATCTACGCCGAGGGGCAGCGCCGCTACGTCGAGTCCCTCTCCGCCTACGCCCGCCAGTTCCTGGAGCAGATGGGGAAGCCGGACGTGGATTCGATCGAGGGGCTCTCCCCGGCCATCTCGATCGAGCAGAAGAGCACCAGCCACAATCCCCGCTCCACGGTCGGCACGGTCACGGAAGTCTACGACTACCTCCGGCTGCTCTTCGCCCGCATCGGCCGGCCCTTCTGCTTCAACTGCGGCGAGGAGATCACGGCGCAGACCGTCCAGCAGATGGTGGACGCGGTCCGCACCCTGCCCGAGGGGACCAAGTTCCAGATCCTGGCCCCCATCGTACGGGGCCGGAAGGGAGAGTACCGGAAGGAGTTGCTCGACATGCGGCGGGCCGGCTACGTGCGGGCGCGGATCGACGGCCGCCTCGTGGACCTGGGCGAGGACGTCCCGCTCGACAAGCAGAAGAAGCACACGATCGAAGTGGTCGTGGACCGGCTCGTCATGAAGGAGGGGGAGGCGCTGGCCCGGCGGCTGGCCGATTCCGTGGAAACCTCGCTCAAGCTGGCGGACGGGCTGGTCGGCGTCCTGACCGAGGACGGGCAGACCAGGCTCTACAGCGAGAAGCTGGCCTGCATCCGCTGCGGCGTGAGCTATCCGGAGATCACCCCGCGGGTCTTCTCCTTCAACAGCCCCCACGGGGCCTGCCCGGCCTGCGACGGGATCGGCTACGCCCTGGCGCCGGGCTGTCCCGCGGAAGAGGAAGACTTCACGCTGCTGGACGTCTGCCCGGTCTGCAAAGGCGCGCGGCTCAGGCCGGAGAGCCTCTCGGTCAAGATCAGCCGGCAGTCCATCGCCGAGGTCACCAAGCTCTCGGTCCTGGCCGCGGCCGACTTCTTCGGCTCGTTGAAGCTCAGCGAGCGGGAGCAGTTCATCGCCCAGCGGATCCTGAAGGAGATCCGCGAGCGGCTGGGCTTCCTGGTCAACGTGGGCCTGGACTACCTGACCCTGGATCGGCCGGCCGCCACCCTCTCCGGCGGCGAGGGGCAGCGCATCCGCCTGGCGACGCAGATCGGCTCCGGCCTCGTCGGCGTGCTCTACATCCTCGACGAGCCCTCGATCGGCCTCCACCAGCGGGACAACCGGCGGCTCCTCCAGACGCTCATCCGGTTGCGCGACATGGGCAATACGGTGGTGGTGGTCGAGCACGACGCCGAGACCATGCTGGCGGCGGATCACATCCTGGATTTGGGGCCCGGCGCCGGGGCGCACGGGGGGCGGATCATCGCCCAGGGCACGCCGGCGGAGGTCATGGCGGCCCCGGCCTCGCTCACCGGCCAGTATCTGCGGGGGGAGCTGACGGTCGCGCTCCCCAAGCGGGACCGCAAGCCCAAGGGGACCCTCAGCGTCGTCGGCGCGAGGAAACACAACCTCAAGGGCATCACGGTCCGCGTGCCGCTGGGCCTGTTGACCTGCGTGACCGGCGTGTCCGGCTCCGGCAAGAGCACGCTGGTGCTGGAGGTGCTGTTCCACTCGCTCTCGCAGCTCCTGTACCACAAGAAGCCCAGGATCGACGGGTGCAAGGAGCTGGCCGGCGTCGAGGCGCTGGACAAAGTCATTGACATTGACCAGTCCCCGATCGGCCGGACCCCTCGGTCCAATCCCGCGACTTACACCGGCCTCTTCACGTTCATCCGCGACCTCTTCACCAAGCTGCCTGAGTCGCGGGTGCGCGGCTACAAGCCGGGCCGCTACAGCTTCAACGTCAAGGGCGGGCGCTGCGAGGCCTGCCAGGGCGACGGCCTCATCAAGATCGAGATGCACTTCCTGCCCGACATCTACGTGACCTGCGAAGTCTGCAAGGGCCAGCGCTACAACCGGGAGACGTTGGAGATCCAGTACAAGGGGCGGAGCATCGCGGACGTGCTGAACATGACCGTGGACGAGGCCCTGGAGTTCTTCGACGCGATTCCCTTCATCAAGGCCAAGCTCCAGACCCTGCACGACGTGGGGCTGCACTACATCAAGCTGGGCCAGTCGGCCACGACGCTCTCCGGCGGGGAGGCGCAGCGGGTGAAGCTCTCGCGGGAGCTCTCGAAGCGCGCGACCGGCCGGACCCTCTACATCCTGGACGAGCCGACCACCGGGCTGCACTTCGCCGACATCCAGCGGCTGCTGGACGTCCTGAACCGGCTGGTCGAGGCGGGCAACACGGTCCTCGTCATCGAGCACAACCTGGACGTGATCCGGAACGCCGACTGGCTGATTGACCTGGGGCCGGAGGGAGGGGACCGGGGCGGGCAGGTGGTGGCCGAGGGGCGGCCGAGGGACGTGGCGCGCGTCGCCAAGTCCTACACGGGCCAGGTGCTGAAGGAAGCGGGCGTCGGGTGACGACGGGATGGCTGGTGAGGCCGTCGGCACGATGGGTTGCTGTGGGACGGCTTTTGACACCGTACCGTTGGCCTCGCGCCTTTAGCCGATTAGCAGAACGGCGCTCGGCACCCGGTCGGGCTCGTGTGCAGGCCGTTCCCGCCATACCGCTGCCTCGCCACGCATCCCGTCCACCTGCGATCTCAGAAAAAAAGATGGAATCGGCTGACGGCGCCGATGGCCCTCAGCCGCAGTTCTCGCTCGTTCAGGGGCAGTGGTGATCGAACGTCCGATGCTCGCGAACCCTTATGACAGGCCTCCAACTCTCTGGCCGGGAAAAGGTTGCGACCCGTTCATAAAAACCTGCCCTTGGATACCCCCCAGCTTGCTGGGGGGAGGAAAAGGGCGAGCCCGCAGAGCGGGCTCTGCATGGTATCCTGCCCGGCATGGGGCTTCGCCGGGCACGCGGTGCGGTTTACGATCTCAAGTATCATCTGGTCTGGGTGCCCAAGTATCGGCGGATGGTGCTGCGCGGGCGGCTGGCGCAGCGGCTGCAGGAGATCTTCGTTGGGATTGCCGCCCGGTATGAGTTCGAGATTGACACGCAAGAGATCATGGACGATCACGTGCATCTGTTTCTGTCGGCCCCGCCTCGGTATGCCCCAGCCGAGGTGGTGCAGATTCTCAGGAGTATCTCGGCCCGGAAGGTGTTTGAGGAGTTTCCGGACGTGAAGCGAGCGCTGTGGGGCGGCGAGTTGTGGAATGACGGGTATTTTGTCCGCAGTGTGGGGGACAAGGTGACGGCTGAGGTGATTCGGAACTACATGAAGCATCAACGTGATCCTGAGCAGTTAGGCTTGGATTTATAGTCTTGAATGCCCCCCAGCTTGCTGGGGGGTTCTTTACTCCTTTGTGAGGGCGCCGATGGCCCTCAACCGCCCTATTCAGGACATTCTGAAACGGCGACGCTCGGAAATGATCTCCATTCCACCAGGCAGTAAGTATGCGGCGCTTGCTCTTCCGATCCGCCATCTTCGACAGCGGATGTCAGACTCAGTGTCGCTTGGGAGTGAGCTCTATGCCACGAGAACCCTGCCATTTCCTCTTCCCGATCATTGGAAGGAATGGCTGGGAACGATCCAGGCGGAGGCACTGAAAAGCGCTAATTTCTTTCTCTTGACCCACGCCGCGTCGAAGAATCCAGAGGTCCTCGATCAAGAGAATAAAGACCTCATCGAGAAGATTCACCAGCTCTATTTCGGATTCCTCATAGCCGGTCCTTACGTGGGCCATGACGACGGCCTGCTTATGACAGGAACCAGGCAGGAATCTGAGGTGGATGTTCGGCAAATCCAACACTATGATCCCGTTTTTGTCTCACCCGGATGTCATGGCGCTCACCTGGATGACGTGATGCTTCACGAAGCCAGGCGAATCGCCGATGGCGTGGCTCCATTGGAGGGCGCTGGAGAATACAGTCGTATGTGGCGGATTACACGTGCGTTCTGCGCGGCTGTCCGTGCTCACGAGTTAGGAGTCAGGCTGCATCAATTTGTCCGCTCCATCGAGGGCTTCGTCCTTCCAGATATTGGTCAGACCAAGCGGCAGATGCGGGCCCGAACGCGACTATTTCTCGGTTCTGGGCACGAAGCCCTGGTTGACTCGCTGTTCGATATCCGTAGTGCAGTCGAGCACCTCCACGAGCCCCTCGGGGCAGTCTCAGGCATTAACGATACTGACAAAGAGCTCAAGCTGGCTGAGTTGTGTTACAAGAGTGAAGCCATAGCGAGGTACTGCCTCTGCAGGCTGTTCACAAACCGTGAGCTTTGGTGCCATTTCAAGGACGACGCGTCTCTTAAAACATTCTGGTCACTCGACTCGGACGCGAGACAAAAGATATGGGACGCCCCACTAGATACCGCCAAGGCGTTCAGCCATTTCAAGCGAAACAGTGCTGCTCTTTCGCTCAAGATGAGATGAAGTAGGTCGGAGTTGTTTTGACGTGACACATAATAGTCGAGGCCCAGGAATTAGAGGGACGCTTGCATCGTCTGCCAAACAGTTCTAGCCATGGGCCATAAGCCATCAGCTATTAGCTCTTTGCTATTCCCCATACGCCATTCGCTCTCGGTGCCGTGGTCCGGGCCCCTCGATTCACCACCGGCACGCCGATGCTTCCCCGTCGTCTTGAACCGCACGGAAAGCCATGAGCTTCCGCTCCCAGAACGTGAGCGGGCGCATGAGGTCGGGATTGCGTGTGGCGTCTGCGGTGGTGTGCCACGCTCCATTGCGCTCGTACGCGATCGCGATGTTCCTAAACCCGATGTCTCTCCACAGTTGAAGGGTCCTTTGCACCTCCATGAACGGGACCCGGGCACCCGGAACCTCGGCAAGCCAGCGTGAGTTGCGGCGCACCCATCGCTCGCCCCCGGCCAGCCGCACCCACAAGGGCCACCGCTCGGGGGGAACCCGGTCGACGAACTCGACCCGAGCCAGATCGCCCTGATAGCCCGCGAGGAAGAACTGTCCAGCCGGAATCAGCACGTGATTCGTCTGACCGGCCTCGGTGCGCAGGTTGCTAAACATGGAGTAGTTCGCCACAGTCTTCAGCCCGAGATAAGGAGTGGCGCCGTTCACCAGAGCGATCAGCGGGATCAGCCATGCCAGCCCTCCGCCGGTCCATCCGCGGACGGCGACCATCGGCTCGCCCTTGGAGAAAATCGGGAACAGGATCGGCCAGATCATCAGGGTCCAGAGAGCGCAGATCACGCTGTCGGCCCGAAGGCTCCAATCGGGCCGCGCGAGGATGACCGAGCTCCCGCGCATCCCTTGAAAGTAAAAGCTCGTTGCGGATAGCGCGACGAGACACGTGATGAAGCACGTCCTCGCCCATTCCGGGGTCCCGGAGATGTTCTTCTGGATGCCCTCCCATGGGAAGAAGAACAGATAGAGAGCAAACGCCACGGTCGAGAAGTCGAAGAACTGGGCCCACCCGAGGCCCGTGTGGAAGAGCAGCCCGATGATGGCGCCGATATGGGAGAACCGCGGCCACAACAGGAAGACCAGAATGGCGGTCTCGACGATCAAGGTTAGAGGGATGTTGAAGGCGAAGGCCGAAACGTTCTCGGGCCGCTCGGGAAAGCCGTGAAGTTCGAACATCTTGGCCAACTGACCCGTGGCGCAACTGACTGCAGGATCGAAAAACGAGCTGTTCAGCTTGTGGAAGACGGCGAAGAAATAGAGGACGGCGACCGTGGCGCGCAGGGGCCCCCGAACGTTTTCCCAGAGCCGCCGCCTTCGTGAGCCTGCGTCATCGGTCCGGAGCGCTTGCCCACATCCGATCAGGAGGCAGGTGTCCACCAAGAGGGCCAGGACCGAGTGGTTGGCCGCGGCCGGAAGATCGAGAGAGAGAAGGGCCGCGTGCGCCAGGGAGAAGGTCGCGATAGCCCAGATTCGCTCAGGGTACAGGAAGAGCAGGATCGCGAAGGGATAGAGCGGAAGGCCGGCCAGGGGCTGCCCCTCCAGATGGTGAAGGACGGCCGCCAGGGCCCAGATCACGGAGAACAACCCGAGAGGAGTCTCGACACGCAACGCTGGGTCGTCCTCCCTTCAGCAACGCATCGTGCCGAACCCTGCGGCTGGCACCCTTGGTGCTCGCCCTTTACACGTTCGCGCAGCTTCGGAGGAGCAATAAAGCACCTGCCGCGACGGGCGTCAAGCCCGTCGCGTGGCCAAGGTGGAAGGTCGCATAGGGGCCAGGTGCTGAAGGAAGCAGGCGTCGGGTGACGACGGGCGGGCGCGTCGGGTAGTGCGCCTGATGCGGTGATGCCAGGTGGCCGATGGCATCGTATCGTTGGCCTCGCGCCTCTAGCGGATTAGCAGAACGGCACTCGACACCTTGTTCGGCTACTGGCGGGCAGCTTGCGCCAGGCCGCCAGCCTCAGCGCCCATCCCGCCCACCCGCGCATCTCTGAAAAATATGGAAGCGGCTGAGGGCGCTCATGGCCCTCAGCCACTTTATTCAGAACATTGACAGGTCCTCAACAACTGAAGAGAATCGATCCAAATCGATGGAAGACTTAACGGCTTCACTGCCGATCCCAAACACCTTGGCTACGCGAGTCGGATTAATACCCGTGAGGTGTGGACCAGTTCGTTTTGCTATTGGATCACCGAAGGGGGTTACTTCTAACTCTTGGCGCGTGTGGACGAATAAGCACGGCGATGTCTGTATCGCTTGTCGCGACGCTTTCAGGGAAGCGAAAGTGAGCCTCCATCCATCAGGACGCTGGCGGATGGCGTTCACCGCTGAAGCAGTGGCGAAGAACAGCAACCTGCTCCCTAGCGATCACGACAGAGCTTGGGAAGTCTGGGACCAACCACCAGCTTTCTTGCCAAACACTGTCATCGCTTTTCGGCTTGTGTTCCCTACTTCAGAACTTTCAATCCGGCCGGAGCAACGAAGACCAAGCGAATGGACGAACGTGATCCACATTGAAGCAGCGCCCCCAGGGAAGGTGACGGTTTTGACTCTTTTTGTGACCGCTGGTGACGTGGTACCGACCCGCGAGTCTGAGCCAAGCTTCTGTCTGGCGTCGCTGGACATAGGCGGTGGTCGCTGCGCACAGCTCGTAGCTCATGGTGACCCGGAGGGAGACTTGCAACACCTTATAGAGTGCAGTGTCGCCGAGGCTCGCAGGCAGGCAGAATCCGCAGGAGTTCAGCTTCCAGATGAAGCTTACGGATATTTCTTTGGCAGGCGGGACGATGGCTCTCGCTTCCTCGTTAGTGCTCGTATGAGCCGGGGCGTATAAGGGTTCCTGGACCTGCTTCTTGCCCCGTGCGTCGTTAGGAGCGTAGGTGAACTGGAGTATAATGCGACCCTGAATCCCCTGGAGGGGAGGCATCCGATGGCGATCAGGAATCCCGCGGTTCAGAGCAATCCCGAGGTCATGGGCGGCACCCCTGTGTTTGTGGGAACGCGCGTGCCTTTCCAGACGCTGCTCGATTACATCGAGGCGGGAGATACTCTCGACGAGTTCCTCGATGACTTCCCGACCGTCACCCGCGAACAGGCCATTACCGCTCTAGAGCAGGCAAAGGAGGCGCTGCTCGCTGATGCGCGTTCTGCTCGATGAGTGCGTGCCTCGAAAGCTGAAAAAGAATCTGGAAAGACGCGATGTCCACACCGTTCCTGAGATGGGCTGGGCGGGAAAAAAGAACGGGGAACTCTTGCGGCTGGCGGCTGAGAGATTCGACGTGCTTCTGACGGTCGACCGAAGTCTCATCTATCAGCATGATCTACCCAGTGTTTCGATCACCGTTATTTCTCTTGACGCTCGGAGCAACCGGCTGGCTGACTTACTGCCGCTCATGCCGCAGGTTCGCTCTCGGCTCCTTCACATTCAGCCCGGCCAGATGATTCGCGTGGGTTCCTAGCGATCGGCTTCAGCCGACGCTGCGCCCACGTGGGGCAACCTTCTCTTACCCCTCCTGGCAAGGGGCGATCGAGGAGAGGAACGGGTGGCTATCGGCCACAGCTCTATGTTCTGTGCCATACGCCATCAGTCATAGGCTCTTCTAGAGGCGCTTAGCATGCAAGACTTCGAAAAGCTCGGCGTGTTCTATCTGGGGCGGCCGTACGACCTGGCGAAGAAGAAGCCCAGGACCGGCTGGCTGCTCTACGAATCCAAGGACCTGGTCACCCACGCGGTCTGCGTCGGGATGACCGGCAGCGGGAAGACCGGCCTCTGCCTGGCGCTGCTGGAGGAGGCGGCGATTGACGGCATCCCGGCCCTGGTGATTGACCCCAAGGGAGACCTGGGCAACCTGCTCCTGACCTTCCCGCAGTTGCGGGGCGAGGACTTCGCGCCTTGGATCAACGAGGACGATGCGCGCAAGAAGGGGCTCTCCCCGGCCGACTATGCGGCGCAGCAAGCGGAGCTGTGGAAGAAGGGACTGGCCTCCTGGGGCCAGGACGGGGAGCGGGTCCAGCGGCTGAAGGAGGCCGCCGACTTCGCGATCTACACGCCAGGGAGCACGGCCGGCCTGCCGGTTTCCATCCTCAAGTCGTTTGCCGCTCCCGCCCAGGCCGTCCGGGACGATCTGGAGTTGCTCCGCGAGCGGATCAACACGGCCGTGACCGGCCTCCTGGGGCAGCTGGGGATCGAGGCCGATCCGATCCAGAGCCGGGAGCACATCCTGCTCGCGACCATCCTCGAAACGGCCTGGAGGCAGGGGGCCGATCTGGACCTGGGCGGGCTGATCCGGCAGATCCAGGCCCCGCCCTTCGCCAAGGTCGGGGTTCTGGCCCTGGAGTCCTTCTACCCGGCGAAAGAACGGTTCGGCCTGGCCATGAAGCTGAACAACCTTCTGGCCTCGCCCGGCTTCTCGTCCTGGATGAAAGGGGTGCCGCTGGACGCGGATCGGCTCCTCTACACGCCGGAGGGGAAGCCCCGCATCGCCATCGTCTCGATCGCGCATCTGACCGACGCCGAGCGGATGTTCGTCGTCTCCCTGCTGCTGAACGAGGTGGTCGGCTGGATGCGCCGACAGTCCGGCACGACCAGCCTGCGGGCGGTCGTCTACATGGATGAGATCTTCGGCTACTTCCCGCCCGTCGCCAACCCGCCGTCCAAGGCTCCGTTGCTGACGCTGCTCAAACAGGCCCGGGCCTTTGGGGTCGGGGTGGTCCTGGCCACCCAGAATCCGGTGGACCTGGACTACAAGGGGCTGGCTAATACTGGCACTTGGTTCATCGGACGGCTCCAGACGGAGCGGGACAAGGCCCGGGTGCTGGAAGGACTGGAAGGAGTCGCGGCCACAACGGGCAAGAGGTTCGATCGGCAGAGGATGGAGCAGCTTCTGGCCGGACTGGGCAATCGGATTTTCCTCCTGAACAACGTGCACGACGACGCGCTGGAGGTGTTCGAAACGCGCTGGACCCTCTCCTACCTCCGCGGTCCGCTGACGCGGAATCAGATCAAGGCGCTCATGGAGCCGCGTAAGACGTTAGACGTGAGACGTGAGACGGTAGAAGGAGTTCGGAAAGAAGATCTCGCCCAACCGACCGGCGCACCTCTGTCGCCTGACGTTTCACCTTTCACGTCTTCACGTCCGATCCTGCCGCCCGGCGTTCCCCAGTACTTCGTGCCGGTCCGGGGCGTGCGGCCGAAGGGCGGCCCCCTGGTCTATCAACCGATGGCGCTCGGCTCCGGAACGGTGCGCTTCGTGGACGCCAAGAGCAGGGTGGAGGTGACGCGCGAGCTGGTCTTCCTGGCCCCCGTCACCGATCGTCCGATTCCGGTGGATTGGGAGGAAGCGACGGAGGCCGAGGTAACCATCGCCGACCTGGAGTCGTCACCCCAGGAGCCATGCCGGTATGGGGACTTGCCGTCTTCGGCGGGCAAGCCCAAGAGCTACGAAGCCTGGGGGAAGGACTTCGCTGGCTGGCTCTACCGAACCCAGGCAATGGAACTGTTCCGCAGCCCCGGCCTGAACCAGGTGTCCGCCCCAGGCGAATCGGAGCGGGACTTCCGGATCAGGCTCCAGCAACTGGCGCACGAGCAGCGGGACCTGCAAACCGAGCGGCTGCGGGCGAAGTACGCGGTCCGATTCACCGCGCTCCAGGAGCGGATCCGGCGCGCCGATCAGGCCAAGGAGCGGGAGGCGGAGCAGGCCAAGCAGCAGCACCTGCAGACCGCGATTTCCTTCGGCGCGACGCTGCTCGGGGCGTTTCTGGGGAGAAAGACGGTCAGCGCGACGACCCTGGGCAAGGCCGCGACCGCCGCCCGCGGCGTGGGCCGCTCGATCAAGGAGGCGAAGGACGTGGCCCGGGCGGAGGAGAACGTCGAAGCGCTCCGGAAGCAACTGGCCGATCTGGAGGCACAGTTCCAGGTTGAGGCTGACGCGCTCGCCGCGACCTTCGATCCGCTCAAGGAGGAGCTGGAAACCGTGACGATCCGGCCCACGAAGGCCAACGTTTCCGTGAAGCTGCTCGCGCTGGCCTGGGTGCCTACCGTAGAAGACGTGAGACGTAAGACGTGAGACCGTGCTTATTCCGGCCAGTAGCTCAGGGTGACCAGGGCCTCGTAGCCGCCCACCGAGAGCGTGGTGTTGTTGCCGTACCTGGCGCTGTCGTAGGTGACGTTGTTGGTGAGCGCGTAGGTGAAGTTGCCGTCCAGCCGCAAGGTCTTGGCCAGGTGGTACCAGGCGCCGCCCGCGAAGTGGTGCACGGTGATGTTGGCCGAGGTCGGGTCGAGGGTGCTCTTCGGGACCGGGTTGTTCCCGAAGTTGTAGCCGGCGTGCACGTTCAACCGATCGGTCACGTCGTAGGAGGCTCCGATCGCGGTCACGTACTGGTCCCGCCACTGGTACTGCAGGACGATCTGGTCGGTGGGCATGGCGGCGTTGTTGCCGTTCTTGAGGTTGATCACCACGTTGTTCAGCGCGGCGTCCCAGTTGATCCATTGGAACTTGAACGAAAGGAGCAGGTCCTTGTTCGGCCGGAGGGCGACCCCGGCGGACAGGTCGGCCGGCCACTTGAACCCGTTCACGTCCGCGTCGTAGGTCACCTTGCCGATCCCTACCTGGTTGCGGGTGATCTGTCCCCGGCTGAACGGCAGCGGCGCCGCCATCGTGTAGGCGAGGCCCAGCGTCACCATCTCGTTCATCTGATACATCGCCCCGAATTTCGGGGTGAGCGCGAAGGCGTAGGCACAGGAGCCTGGCGGGGCCACGCCGTTCATCCGGTCGCATTTGCCGGTGGTCTCGAATCCGGTCGGCGTGTTGGGCAGGACCGCCAGGGACACGTCCGAATAGGAGATGGCCAGGGCGACTCCCAGCGAGAGCTTGTCCGTCACCTGGTAGGCGATGCTGGGGGTCAGCTTGTAGTGGCGGATCTGGCTGGAGGTCTTGTCGGTCGTGCCGAGCGCGGTCCGCACGTCCCGGAAATCGGAGGCGGTCCCGCCCACGGTGAAGAAGCCGATTCCCACCGTCACCGGGGTGTCGGCGATGTGCCGGATGTACCCGGCGTTCGGGATGATGAGCGGATCGTTCTCGCCCTCGCGGTTGGTCGAGCTGTTCCTGAGCCGCAACTGCGGCTGGAGCATGGTCACGGAGAGGCCGGCGTGCTGGGTCTTGACCTGGGTCATCCCGGCCGGGTTCGTGTTCATGGCCGAGAAATCCGTGGCCACGGCGGTGTCGGCACCGGCCAGGTCGGAGGAGATGCCCCCGGAGCCGATCAGGTTGAGGCCGTTCGTGGCCCGGGCCGGCGCGGACGTGAGGAGCGTCACCAGCACCGCGATCAGAATGGCCGGGCCCCAGCCGGAAGCGGGGCCGGCCAGCCGATCCCGCCTGGGGCGAGCCGGCTCCCGTGCGCGGAGGCGAGGGGCTGATTGACGCGCTGCCACGTAGACTCCTCCAACCCTCTCCCTGCGAGGGTTCTCTCCTGGCAGGATGTTGAAAGAGTCCGCCAGCTCTGTTCTCGCGGCGCTCAGAGGCTCAACGTACCGAAAAGAGTACGCCTCGCCTCCTCGCTGGCTGCGGCCGCGCTGGACGACCTTTTTGAACATCCTGTGGTGTCCTCTGATTGCGTCCGCGATCTCGCGCCGTGCTGTGTGCGGAGGTAGCAAATGGTTTTTCAACAGCCTCCTAGGGGAAATCCATATCTCACGCCGACCGAAATTTGTCAATTCATACGGCGGATCGGCGAGACGTTGATCCGCCGCCAGTCGGCTTGCGTCAGTGCCGCTTCTCCTTCTGCATCAGCTTGTCCGTGGTAGCCAGCAGAATCGCCGACCCGAGGAACGTCAGGTGGATCAGGATCTGCCACTTGACGTGCTCCTGGCTGACGTTGGCGATGTTGACGAAGGCTTTGAGCAGGTGGATGCTGGAGATTCCGATCAACGAGGCCGCCAGCTTGACCTTGATCGTGCCGGGATCCACGTGGCTCAGCCAGTCGGGCCGGTCCCGGTGTCCCTCCAGGTCCAGCTTGCTCACGAACGTCGCGTAGCCGCCGATCACGACCATCGTCAACAGGTTGGCCACCATCGTGATGTCCACCAGCGACAGCACGCCGAGCATGAAGATCGTCTCAGGCAGCTCTCGAATCTCGGCGACCATGTGCCACAGTTCGGTGATGAACTTGTACGCGTACAGCAGCTCCGCCACGATCAGACCGCCGTACAGCGGCGCCTGGATCCACCGGCTGGCGAAAACGACGATTTCGAAGCCGTGCTCGATCCGGCTGACACCGCCTCCGGAGCCAGGCACGGCGGCTGGGACATGGGACGGCTGGGCGACGTTCGACATAGGACCTCCTTCTGGTTGTGGACTGTTGTGCCTGCTTGGGCGTCGTGGCGTCGAGCGAGGCCGACCGGACGCCTTGATCCACCGATGTTGCGAGGGGGGACGTGGCGGGAAGGCGATGAGGCGGCCTGGGGCGGGAGGAGAGGCGTCAGGCCAACCGAACCCCGGATCGTCGCGGACGCGCTCGCCGCAAGCGGGGGCTATCTTAGACCGGACGGTCCGGAGAATTCCACCTGCGTGAGGAGCGGAGCGCGCCTCATTGTTTCAGGGCTTCCCGGACCTTGCGCGTGAGGGTCTTCTCGGTGAAGGGCTTGGGGAGAAAATCCATGTCGTTCTGCCAGAAGTCGTGGTGCAGGCTCGGATGGTCCGCGTATCCGGACATGTAGAGGACTCTCAGGCCAGGGCGGACGGCCAGAAGACGGTCCGCGAGCTCCTTCCCGCTCATGCCCGGCATCACGACGTCGGTGAGCAGCAGGTGGATCTGACCGGAATGCCTCTGGCAGACCTGCAGCGCGGCGTGGCCGTTCCCGGCTTCCAGCACCGTGTAGCCGATTTCCCGGAGAATGTCCGCCGCCAGCTCGCGCACCATGGGCTCGTCTTCGACGAGCAGGATCGTGGGGGAGCCAATGACGGCGTCGGAATGGGGCGCGGGGGAATCGGCGGCCTCGCCGGTTCCTTCGGCGCGGGGCCAGTAGATCCGGAACGTGGATCCCTGGCCGGGCTCGCTGGATGCCAAAATCGCGCCCCCGCTCTGCTCGACGATCCCGTACACGGTGGCGAGCCCCAGACCGGTCCCCTTGCCGGGAGCCTTGGTGGTGAAGAAGGGATCGAAGATGCGGGCGAGCGTGTCCGCGTCCATGCCGAACCCCGTGTCTTTGACCGCGAGCGTGACGTAGGTCCCCGGTTGGATGGGCGGGGAGGCGGGCTCGACCGCCTTGTCCAGATGGACGCTTCGGGTCTCGATCGTCAGACGGCCGCCGCCGGGCATGGCGTCGCGCGCGTTGGCGGCCAGGTTCAAGATGACCTGCTCGGTCTGTCCGGGATCGGCCCTGATGCAGCCCAGGTTCGGCTCCAGGGAGGTCGTGAGTTGGATGTCCTCGCCGATCAGGTGCTGGAGCAACGGCGCCACCTTGGCGATCATCGCGTTCAGATCCAGCACCTTGGGTTCCAGGACTTGCTGCCGGCTGAAGGCCAGAAGCTGACGGGTGAGAGAGGTCGCCCGCTCCCCCGCGTTGGCGATGACCTCGATCTTTCGCCGCGCCGGGTCCTCGGGCCCGATTCGCCGGAGCAGCAGCGCGCATTGTCCCACGATGACGGTCAGCAGATTGTTGAAGTCGTGGGCCACGCCGCCGGCCAACCTCCCGATCGCTTCCATCTTCTGGGCCTGCCAAAGCTGGTGCTCGACACGCTGCCGTTCGGTGATGTCGCGGATGATCGCGCTGACATACCGCCGGGTGCCCGCCTGCCAGCTTGAGAGCTCCAGCTCCAGGGGAAACTCGCCGCCGTCCTTCCGCAGCCCCGTCATGACGACGGTTTTGCCGATCAGCGAGGACTCGCCGGTTGAGACGAGCCGCTCCAGGCCGCGGAGGTGAGGCTCCCGGAATCGCTCCGGCATCAGGCACGTCAGGGGCAGGCCGGTCAATTCGCCCCGGCCGTACCCGAAGATGCTCTCGACGCTGCCGTTGCACAGGAGTATGGTGCCCTGCTGATCCGAGACGATGACCCCGTCGGGGGTGGATTCGATGATCGAGCGGAATCGGGCCTCGGACTCTCGAAGCGCCGCCTCGACTCTGGCCCGCTCGACGTTTTCAGATTGAAGGCGCTCGACGGCGCCGGCCAGCTCCTCGGTTCGTTGCCGGACCCGGTCCTCCAACTCGTCGTGCGCGTGACGGAGCGCCTCCTGGGCTCTCCGCCGCTCTTCGACCTGCCGGGTGAGGTCGGCGATCAGGCCCTCGTTGGCGAACCGGAGGGTCAGGGAGGTGGCCAACGTGTCGTGCATCTTGCGGGCGACGAACGCCATGATGACCGTGAAGAGGGCCACCATCCCGCCCATGGCATATCCGAGAGGGTCCCCCTGAGCCAGAAAGCGCAGAGCGAGCGGCACCAGGGTCGGGATCGCGAAGCTGAGGAACGCTTCCCTGACGGGGGACAGGGTAGTGACCGCCCCCGCAGTCATGCCCGCGAGCACGAACGAGAGAAAGACCTGATGCGCGATGGAGTGTTCGGGAAACAGGAACAGCGCAGTTGAGCCCCACCCCAGGCCGGAGAGGGCGGCGCCGGCGACGAAGAGCCGGCCCCACCGGCTCATGGCGGAAGGGGCCGGTTGGCGCCGGCGGAACCGGCGCACCAGCAGAAAACGCCCGCTGGCCAGCGCCAGCGTATAGGCGAGCCAGCCCAGGAGCGCGGTCGTGGTCACGACGGGCCACTGGATGACGGTCAGGATCAGGCTGTTGACGACGATCGCGATGAGGCCGAAGGGGGCGTTGAGATAGAGCAGCCGAATCTGCTCGGCGCGGAGCGCCTGAGAGCCCAAGCCGGATGGGCCCGAGGCCGGGTCCATGGGAGCGGGCTCGGCGTTGCCGAACGTCTCCGCCTGCCGCAAGGGAGGGTCCATTGAGCCACAGGCCGGCGGCACTCGCCCGCCGCGCGCGAGCGTCCGGCCTCCTTAGGGAACAGGCATGGTAGTACGCCCTGCCGTCTTTGTTGTCAAGGAACGTCGTGGAGGGACGCCGGCTGTGCGATTGTGGTCTGGGAGGATGAACCGGAAGTTCGGAGGCGACGATCAGCCGGCGCCTCGCTGGTTCCGAGGAGCGTCCAGCACCTCCCGGATTTTGCGTCCCAGGGTTTCGGGCGAGAAGGGCTTCTGGAGGAAGACCACGTCCGCGTCCAACACCCCATGGTGCACGATGGCGTCGTCCGTATATCCGGACATGTAGATCACCTTTACCTCTTCCGGGCGCAAGAGCGCGATGCGTCCGGCCAGGATGCGGCCGCTCATCCCCGGCATGACCACGTCGGTCACCAGCAAGTGCAGGACGCCTTTGTGCTCCTGAGCGATGCGCAGGGCCTCCTTGCCGTCCTGGGCGATCAGCACGGTATAGCCGTATTGCTTGAGCATGTCGCCGACCAGTTGCCGGACTCTCTCGTCATCTTCCACCAGCAGGATGGTTTCCGTCCCGAGCGGCGGCGCAACGCCTGCGGCTTCCGTGGCGCTTGATACAGCGGTTTCCTCTGTCCGCGGCAGGTAGACCTTGAAGGTGGTGCCGCGGCCCGGCTCGCTGTAGACCCAGACGTGCCCGGCGCTTTGCTTCACGATGCCGTAAACGGTGGCCAGGCCCAGGCCGGTCCCCTTGCCCGGTTCCTTCGTCGTGAAGAACGGCTCGAAGATCCTGGCCCGGGTGGCCGCATCCATCCCGCACCCCGTGTCGCTGACCGCCAGCATCACGTAGCGGCCTGGGGTGGCGCCGATGTGGGTCTGCGCATAGGTTTCGTCGAGCTCCACGTTTCTGAGCTCGACGGTCAGATGCCCCCCTTGCGGCATCGCATCCCGGGCATTGGTGGCCAGGTTCATGATGACCTGCTCGATCTGCCCGGGATCGGCTTTCACGCGGCCCAGCACTGGGTCGCTCACCGTCTTGAGGATGATGTCCTCGCCGATGACCCGCCGCAGCAGGTTGTCCATGTTGGCGAGCACGACCTTCAGATCCAAGATCGCCGGTTGGAGCACCTGCTTGCGGCTGAAGGCCAACAACTGCCTGGTCAACGCGGCGGCGCGCTCGCCGGCCTTGCCGATTTCCTCGACCTCCTTCCGGAGCTGGACGTCCAGGTCCGTCCGCGTCAGGAGGAGCTCGCTGTAGCCCTTGATGACCATCAGCAGGTTGTTGAAATCGTGGGCCACTCCCCCGGCCAGTCTCCCGACCGCCTCCATCTTCTGGGATTGGCGCAACTGCTCCTCCAGGCGCTTGTGCTCCGAAATGTCCCGGGCGATCGTGGAGTAGTACTCCACCTCTCCCGCGGCGTTCCTGTGACTGAGGATGACCTGGGAGACCGGCACCTCGCGCCCGTCTCGGGTGAGCAGGGCGGTCTCGCCGCTCCAGACCCCCGCACGCAGGGCGGTGGGAAGGCCTTCCGCCATCACGAGCTGTTTCGCCCAGTCAGGGTGGTAATCGGAAATGACCGTGCCCGAGATGTCCTCGCCCTCCCCGATCCCTAGCAGCTTCCGGCCGGCCTGGTTGACGTACAGGGGACGGCCGTCCCTGTCCGCGGTTCCCACGAAATCCGTGGTCGCCTCGAGAATGGCCAAGAGACGCCGTTGCGTCTCTTCCGCCTTCTTGCGCTCATGCCGTTCCTTCGCTTCATGGACGGCGCGGCGCACCACCGGCACCAGCCGGGCGAGGCGGGTCTTGAGGACGTAGTCGGTGGCGCCGGCTTTGAGCGCCTCGATCGCCGCTTCCTCGCCGATGGTGCCGGAGATGAAGATGAACGGAATGTCCGGATATCGCTGCCGTGCCAGGGCCAGCGCCGACTTGCCGTCGAAGGATGGGAGCGTGAAATCGCAGAAGATCAGGTCGAAGCTGTTTTCCTCCAGGGCCGACAGGAAAGTCTCGCGGCTCTCGACGCGAGCGACATCGAGCGTCAGGCCTTCCGCTTCCAGCATGCCCTGCACGAGCGCAGCGTCGGAGGGATTGTCTTCCACGTGGAGGATGTGCAGGGGCGAGGCCATCGGGATCCTCACTTGGGTTTCGGCGCGCTTCCAGGCGGCGGTTCGTTGATGATGGCCCAGAAGGTTCCCAGTTGCTGGACCGCGTCGATGAACTGCTGGAAATCGATGGGCTTCACGACGTAGGCGTTGGCGCCCAGCTCGTACCCTTCCACGAGATCCTTCTCCTCGCGCGAGGAGGTCAGGATCACGACGGGGATCGTTTTGAGCCGCGCATCGGCCTTCATCGTGCGGAGCACTTCGAGCCCGTCCACCTTGGGCATCTTGATGTCCAGCAGCATCACGGCCGGGTTGTCGGGGGCGCGCATTTTGAACTTCCCGCGGCTGTAGAGATAGTCCAGGGCCTCGGAGCCGTCGTTGACGACCAGCACCTCGTTGGCGAGGTGCAGCTCCTCCAACGCGGCCAGGGTCAGCTCCACGTCCTTGGGATTGTCTTCCGCCAGCAGGATGCGTTTCAGGTCTGTCATGCCGCTCCTCCGCGTATGCCGGGTAGGGAAAAGTAAAAGGTGGCGCCCTTGCCGACTTCCCCTTCGGCCCAGGTCCGTCCCCCGTGCCGGTGGACGATGCGGCGGACGTTGGCCAAGCCGATGCCCGTGCCCTCGAACTCGTTCGCGCTGTGCAGGCGCTGGAACACGCCGAAGAGCTTGTGGGCGTATTGCATGTCGAACCCGACGCCGTTGTCCTTGACGTAGATCACGGTCTCACTGGCCGGTGGCTGTTCGAGGCGGCCGACCTCGATGACCGCCCGTTCCCGTGGGCCGGTGTACTTGACCGCGTTGCCGATCAGGTTGAGGAATACCTGTTTGAGCATGGAGGGGTCGCCCTGCACGGTGGGGAGCGAGTTGATGTGCCACGCGATCGTGCGGCCGTCCGTGTCCGGCTTCAGATCGTTCAGCGTCTCTTTGACCAGCCGGTCGAGGGGGACGGCCGCGAGGCGCATTTCGGCCCGGCCCATCCGGGAGAAGATCAGCAGGTCGTCAATGAGACGGCCCATCTGCTTGGCTGAATCCGAGATCGTCTGGAGGTACCTCGCTCCCTTCTCGTCGAGGGAAGGGGCGAGATGCCGGCGCAACAGGTCCGTAAACCCGTCAATGTGGCGCAGCGGGGCGCGCAGATCGTGGGACACGGAATAGGCGAAGGCCTCCAGCTCCTTGTTTGCCTCCTCCAGGGCAGCGCCCCGGCGCTCCAGCTCGCGGTTCAGCTCATGCAGGGTCTCCTCCTGGCGTTTGCGCTCGGTGATGTCGCGCGCGGTGGCATACATGGTCCCGTCCGGCTGGGGGACCGACTTCCACGACAGTATGCGCCATGAGCCGTCCTTGTGCCGGTACCGGTTTTCGAACTGCAGGACCTTTTCGCCGCCAACGACCTGCCTCTCGACCTCGCGGAGCGTGGCCGCACGGTCGTCGGGATGCACGAAGTCGAGAAAAGGCCGCGCCAGCAGTTCCTCGTTGCTCCACCCCAACGTCTGCGTGAACGCGGGACTGACGCGCTTGAAATGGCCGTCCTTGTGGGCGATGCAAAGCATGTCCAACGAGAGCATGAAGAAGCGGTCGCGCTCTTCCTCGGCCCGCTTTCGCGCGGTGATGTCGAAGACGGTCGAGCGACTCGACACGTACTTGCCTTCCGCATCCATGATGGCGGTGGCGTTCAGGAGTACGGGCAGGATCGTGCCGTCTTTTCTGACCATCTCGAATTC
Organism: Nitrospirota bacterium; assembly: GCA_040757595.1. NCBI lineage: Bacteria > Pseudomonadati > Nitrospirota > Nitrospirota bacterium. Next base: position 25,308 of record JBFLWP010000006.1, read on the forward strand.
GAGATCGCGCACGGAGCCTTCTGCCTTGAACCGCGGAAATGTCGCGTGGAAAATTGCTTGGCTCTCGGGAGTCAAGAAGTCGCTGGCCTTCATGTTGCCGATCACTTGGTCGCGCGTGTAGCCGAGCCATTGGAGTTCGGTGTCATTGATGGCAACGAAGACGCCGTCCTTGTCCAATGAGTGGTATCCGCAAGGTGCATTGTTGTACAGGTCGCGAATCGCCTCCGCGGACTTCCTCAGCGCGGCTTCCGCCTGCTCCGCCTTTCTCCTGGCTTCTTCGGCGTCCTCCATCATGTTGAGGGCCGCTGTCCGGGAGGTAGCCAACTCCTTGGTCCGCTCGGCCACGCGCACTTCCAACGTCGCAGTCAGCCGTCTCAATTCCTCCTCGGCGCGGGTGCGCTCTGCGACCTCGCTCTCCAGCGCTCGCTGGCTTCTCTGTGCCTGTCTGACCAGGATGGCGGAGATCCAACAGGCACTGATCGCCAGCAGACGGTTGCCGAGCGCCATGTGGGTGGTCGGCGGGCCTGCCGGAGAGAGAAAATAGCCCAACACGATCAGCGCGGTGCAGGTGAAGGCTACGAGAACGAGGGTCTGTCGCTGCTGCATTCAGAAGGACAGCCACACAGGCAGGAGAAAAAGCAGCGGCGCGGCAATGCCCAGGGGGGTGGACAGGTCCAGCGCGAAAATCGTGGCGATCAGCGCGGCGATCGCCACGAGGATTCTGGTTCTCCGTAGGTCCGTCACGGGTCTTTCTCGCGGCCGCTTCAACTAGGCGATGCGCTCTTCCGAAGCGAAGGACAGGTCGTACGCGGGCGGCCTTCCTGTTTCTTGAAGCAACTGGTTGATCTGCCGCTTGAGCTCGATCATCCGTCGTTCCCGGCCGACTGCCAGGCGGTTGAAGCGCTCCAATTCGGCGTTCGCGTGCGCCAGTTCCTTCGCACGGTGCGCCTGCCCTTCTTCCGCCTGCTTGCGATCCATTATCTCGCGACGCAGTTCCTGGTTCATCGTCTCCAACTGAGCTGGGCTGGGAAGGGCCAGCGCCTTGGGGATCAGCGGCACGAGAAGGATCGCCGTGGCGATGGACACTCCGGCCGTCATGAGCTTGACGAATCCATCGAGCCAATAGACCGGCTGCCAGAGCGTCCAGACGCCGACCAAGTGCGTCGTCCCGCAGAGAAAGATGAAGCTCCCGAAGAGAAGGAACACCCAGGGAAAGGCCAGGTCTCGTCTCTTGGAAAGGAAGTACAACAACGTAGCCGGGATCGAGTAGTAGGCTATGGTGATCACGGTGTCCGAGGCGGCATGGAGCCACAGGAGCCCAGACTGCCACAGGAGACACTGTCCGTGCGGCAGGAACTCGGATGAGAGGAACTCGCGCACCAGCATAGGCTTCTCCTCTCTCTATCCTTTTGTCTTGCTCTTTCCGGGAAGCGTACGGACCAACTTGGTCAGGGCGGTCAGGAGATGCTCCTGCTCGATCGGGTGCAGACTCTCGACCGCCGTGGCCAGGAAATCAGACCGGGCCGCCTGCTCGGCCTTCTGCCTGCCCTTGGCGGACAGGAAGATGGAAACAGCCCGAGCGTCAGTGTTGGAACGGCTCTTCCGGACCAACCCTTTTCTGACGAGAGCTTGAACCGCCTGGCTGGCCGTTGCGGGGGTGATGCCCAGGTGTCCGGCAATAGCGGTGAGGGTCATTGGGGGATGCGGGTGCGAGCGGAGGAAGGAGAGGACGTGGCCCTGGGTCGGGCTGATGTGGTGGGCGCCGGACGCCCGCCAGGCATGACTGCGAAGGGCGAGGCTGATCTTCGTCAGTCCCGTTGAGACCTCCTTGGCAACGGGCTGCCACTCCCTCTCGTGGTGGTCCATGAGCGCCGCTCTACTCACCGGCTAGCCCTCCAACGGTTTGGAGTCAAGATTGTTAGGACTTCAAAATAGCGATAATTTTAGGAGTGTATGCGTAGAGCCATTAGGACCGTTCGGGGGGTAGCGGAATGAGAATTGTGGCCCTATTGCTCTAGGGCCGAATGGACCTACTGGCCGGATTTCTTCACAAAAAGGGCAACGGCTTGGGAGCGGCGTGTCACCTGCAGCTTTTGAAACACGTGGCTGAGATAATTCTTGACGGTCTTGTCGCTCAAGCCAAGTGCAGCGGCGATTTCCTTGTTCGTCTTGCCTTTGGCAACCAAGGCCAGCACGCGTTGTTCCTGGGCCGATAATTGCTCCTCCTCCTCCTCCTCCTCCTTTTTCTTTCCCTGTGCGGCCTGTTCGGACAAGGATTTCACACGTGCCAGCGCGCGTTGGGCCAACGATGGGTCCAGAATGGATTGTCCGGCGGCAACGGTCTCCACCGCTCGGATGAGAGACTCAACGCCGATCTCCTTCAGCAAGTACCCGTGGGCTCCGGCGAAGATGGATGCGGTGACGGCGTCCTCGTCGGAATAGGATGTCAGGAACAGGACGCGGCAGTCGGCGCAGCGAGCTTGGATTTCCCGGCAGGCCTCAATCCCACTGCCATCCGGGAGGCGGACATCCATCAGGACGACGTCGGGCTTCAGGCGGCAGGCCTCGGCGACGGCGTCGGCTGCGGTCCCCGCTTCGCCTACAACCTCGATGCTCTTGGCTCTGCTGAGCGCCGTGCGCAGGCCGACCCGCACGATCGCGTGGTCGTCTACCAGCAGCACACGGATCGGCTTCGCACGAGGCTTCTGCACGGAACTACTCCTTGGGAAAATCCACGATGATTCTCGTGCCCTGGCCGGGGGCGGAGACGACCTCGAATCGGCCGCCGAGCTTTTGTGCGCGAGTCGTCATGTTGCGGAGTCCATGACCCGACAAGTCATCCTGTCGAGCATCGAAGCCGATTCCGTCGTCGACGATTTCCAGGCGAAGGCGGTCGGGTTGCGCCCGGAGCGACAGGAACCCGTTTCTGGCTCGGGAATGTCGAAGGCTGTTGCTCAGGGCTTCCCTCGCGATCAAGAGCACCTGCTTCGCTTGTTCCACGTTCAGGCGAGCAATGGCGTCCGGGTCCAGCCTGAGTCGGAATCGCGGTAACAGTGCGCCCTCCGCGTCATGGACCAGCTTGGCCAATTCAGCCCGCAGCCGCGTCGAGCTGATGGTGCCGGGATCGATCCCGCTGATATAGTTGCGCACATCCCTTATCACGCCGTTCAAATCCGCAATGGCCCGATCCAGATTCCCAGACGCCGCAGTCACGTCTTCCGCGAGGAGTTGCTTGCTTTCTTCAAGGTGAAGACCGACGGCGTAGATCTTCTGGATGATGTTGTCGTGCAGGTCCTGGGAGAGTTGCTCTCGCTGTCCCAGCATCTCCCAGAGTTGTTCTTCCCTCTGCTGCAAATCCCTCTCCGCCCGCTTGCGCTCGGTGACGTCCTGGGCCACACCGATCATGGCGATAGACACTCCGTTGGCGTTCCGGATGACCTCCCCGCGTGAATGGTTCCACCAGAAGGTCCCATCCTGGCGGAGAGCTCTGAACTGCGTTTCGTACGACCGACCGCTCCGGTAGGTGCAATCAATGGTGGTACGGAGTGCGTCCCGATCCTCTGGATGGACCAGGCTGAGAAATCCCTCGTAGGTTGCGGGGAAGTCACCGGGCTTGAGGCCGAAAAGGCGGTACAACTGGTCGGACCAAGTCACCGTATTGGTCGGGATGTCCCAGTGCCAGATGCCCAATTGGGCCACCTGCTGGGCCTGCTCGAGGATTTGCTGGCTCTTCTTCAGAGCCTCCTCCGCCTGCTTGCGTTCGGTGATGTCGGCGACGAATGCGCTGAAGGAGTAGGACTTCCCCTCCTTCAAAGCCGTCACGGTGAGCTCTGCCGGGAACTCGGTCCCGTCTCGGCGCAAGGCGGTGGTCTCGATGCGCCGGTTCAGGATAGGGCCATCGCCGCTGGCGAGGAAATGTTGAAGGCCGCGCTCGTGGGCTTCTCGATATCGGGGAGGGATGATCGTGTCGTCGAGTCTTCGCCCAAGCGCTTCGCCTCGCATCCATCCAAAAATGACTTCGGCCCGTTTATTCCAATCCGTAATCCTTCCGCTCGCGTCCATCCCGATCACGGCGTCGAGCGCGCCGTCCAGGATCGCGCGCAGGCGGGCCTCGCGCTGGTCGGGGTTCCGTTGGCTTCTCTTCCGTCGGATGCTTGGGCCGGCCCTTCGTTTCCCTGGCATGGTCGTTCACCTTTCAGGAGACGGGGGAGGAATAGGGGGATAGATACGTAGAGAGTATTCTTACTTGGCCGTTCTGTCAAGGCGTTGCAAGGGAAAGAGCTTTGCGGATTTCTGCGGCGGTCTTGGCGTCCACGCCGGCCTCGCGCAACTGCTCGTCCGTGGCCTTGGCGATCGCCTCCAGACTGCCGAACTTGCGGAGCAGGCGGTTCCGCCTGATCTCGCCGATCCCGATGATCTGGTCGAGCCGGGAAGCCTTCATGGCCTTGCCGCGCAGCTTCCGGTGGTAGGCGATGGCGAAGCGGTGCGCCTCGTCCCGGATGCGCTGGAGCAGGTGGGTGGCGGGGGAGGTGGGATGGAGGAAGATCGGGTTCTTCCGATTCGGGAGGAACACCCGCTCCTCCTTCTCGCCCTTCGCCTTGGCCAGTCCGATGATCGGCAGACCCGTCCGTCCGGCCTGCTTGAGGCCGTCCATGGCAGCTGCGAGCTGGCCCAATCCTCCGTCAATCAAGACGAGGTCGGGCAGCGGCAGTCCCTCGGTCTCGCCGTAGCGTCGGACCACCGCTTCCTGCATGCTGGCGAAGTCGTTCGCGCCCCGGACCGTCTGAATGCGGAACCGGCGGTAGTCCGATTTCTTGGCCTCGCCGTCCTCCCAGACGACCATCGAGGCGACGGACTGGTCGCCCATCGTGTTGGAAATGTCGAACCCCTCGATGCGCCGGGGAGTCCGCTCCAGGCGGAGCAGCCGCTTGAGCTCCTCCACGGCCTGACGGTCGGTCTCCTCGTCGCGCAGGTGGTCGGCCAGGGCGGCGCCGGCGTTCTCTTCGGCCAGGAGCAACAACTGGTGCCTGGTTCCCCGCTCGGGGGCGACGAGCTGGACTGGCTCGCCCCTTTTCTCCGACAGCCAGGCTTCGATCAAAGCCGCCTCGGCCAGAGCGGTCGGCACGAGCAGCTCCTTGGGCGGCTGCATCTCCTTGTTGTAGAACTGCTCGATCGCGGAGCGGACCAGCTCTTCGTCCGACGCTTCCGCCGCTTCCGGCCAGAAGAAGTCCTTCCGGCCGATCAGGAGGCCGCCCCGGACGAACAGCAGTTGGAGGTCCACCGCCGCGCCCCGCCGGGCCAGACCGATCACGTCCTGGTCCGCGGCGGTGGTCTGGGTGATGCGCTGCTTTTCCAGTGTCCGCTCGATCTTGAAGATGCGGTCCCGCAGCCGGGCCGCCTCTTCGAACTCCTCGCGGTCCGCCGCTGCCTGCATGCGGGTCCGCAGGTCGTCGAGCAGCTCCCGGTCCCGACCCTCCAGGAACTGCCGGACCTGCTTGACGATCTCGTGGTATTCCGCGCTGGTCTGGTTGCCGATGCAGGGGGCCATGCAGCGCTTGATCTCGAACTCGATGCAGGCCCGCTCCGCCTTTCCGTCAATCTCGATCTCGCAGGTGGCGAGCGGAAAGACCCGGCGGATCACCTTGAGGGTCTCGCGCAGGGCGTTGGTCGGCACGTAGGGGCCGTAGTAGAGGGCTCCGTCCTTCTGAACCCGCCGGACAATGGAGAGCCGGGGAAAGGCTTCCTTCACGGGAAGGCGCAGGTAGGGGTAGTGTTTGTCGTCCCGCAGCACGACGTTGAACCGGGGCTTGTGGCGCTTAACCAGGTTGCTCTCCAGGATCAGCGCTTCCAGCTCTGACCGGGTCACGAGGGTTTCGATGTCGGCCAGTTGGCTGAGCATGAAGGTGGTCTTGGGGGTGTGCGTGCCGCCCTTCTGGAAATAGGACCGCACCCGGTCGGCCAGCACGCGGGCCTTGCCGATGTACAGGATCTCCCCCCGGGCGTTCTTCATGAGATAGACGCCCGGCTGCTCCGGGAGACGGTCGAGCTTGGCTTGTAGCTCAGAAAGATGGATCATGGTCAGTGGTTAGTGGTCGGTAGATGGAGAGGCCAAGAAGGGCGGCCTGCCCTTGCCCCGTACCGCAATCTTACGCTCGATACTGCTAATCAGCTTGCCTAATCGCTGCAAGGCCTCTGCATAGCGATCCAGTAGCTCAAACTCTATTTTATTCGATAGCACTTCGACTTGCCCAGCATAGCGGAGATGCGTGACGGTCTCTCGCGCCTCCCGTCTGCATCGATAAAGAGATTGGAGATACTCGGTGCTGTATTGGGAATAAAAGCCCTCGGTGAGGTTTGCACACACTGATTCGGATGACCTCAGCATCTGGATGCGAAGCCGCGGAAATCGGAACTCCATGTTTTTGAAACCTTTTCGACATCGATTGCCAGGGAGAAAAATGTCTGGTACACATCCAATTCCTCAACCTGTTCAATCTTTCGCTTTTCCATCACCGACCAGCTCCTGCTGTTTTCTCCCTTCAGTCCACTAACCACTGACCCTGCGACCACCGTTTACACGATGGCCGTGCCCGGCGGCCGTTCGATCAACTCGACCTCGTAGCCGTCCGGGGCGTCAATGAAGATGAAACGGCTGCCCGAGGAGGTTCTGGTCGGGCCATCGGTGATCTTCACGCCCTTGGCGGTCAGCGTTCGGATGGTCTCATCCAGGTTTTCGACCTCGAAGGCCAGGTGCACCAAATCCTCCTGGACCTTCACGGGCCCGCTGGGCGGAAAGCTGCACAACTCGATCAGTTCCTCGCTGTTGGGCACGGCCAGGAAGGCCAGATGGGAGCCGCGGGGCGACGTCTTGCGCTCGACGACCTGGAGCCCCAGCACTTCGGTGTAAAACCCGATGGTCTCGTCCATGTCACTGACCCGCATCCGGGTGTGCAGCAATTTCTTGACACGCATGGGATCGCTCCGGTTGAAAACGGTGAACGCGGCTGCTCGGCGTCAGGCCAGGAGCGGGGAAGCGCCGCATCACGAGCCCGATCAGTTCAAGTGCGCGTGGCTCCTGAGCTCCGGATACAGCCTGGTGGCGCACTCGGGGCAGAGGCCGTGGGTGAAGCGGGCCTGGCCATGCTCTTCAAAATACTCCTCCAGGAGATTCCAATACCCCTTGTCGTCGCGGATTTTCTTGCAGGAGGCGCAGATCGGGAGCAGCTCTCGCAGGCGCCTGGCGTCTTCCTCGGCCCGGAGGCGTTGGACCGAAAGCAGCGCCGTCGCCCAGATGGCGGTGACGGCAATCACGCGGTTCGCGACGGTGACCCAGAGGGTGGAGTCGCCTGGAGGGGAAATGAGCACGCCGGCCAGCGTCAGGACGGTGCCGATGAAGGCCGCGAGGACGACCGCGACCGAGCGGCGCTCCGGCGCCCGCGCGCAGAGGAGCACGGGGACGATGTACAGCACGCCGGCCACGATGCCCAGCGGGGTCAGGACGTCAAAGACGACAACGGCTCCAGCCAGGACGGCCGCGGCGAACAACACCGGTCGTGAAGGGATGGGAGACGCCATGGGAGCCCCAGCTGCGAAGACATTATAGGCGGCGCGCCGGGGCTTCCGCACGGGAATCTTTCGGCTACGGCGGGTCCTGCTTCCCCTTCTCCTCCACGACGATCGCGGCGTGCATGGAGACGGGAATGTTGAAAGGCTGCGAGGCTCCCGCCGTGGAGCCGCTGATGATCGTGGCCTGATCCTGCACGGTATAGCTGATGGCGTCTTCCTTGGAAAAGCATACGCTGGCGGATTGGCCGGGCTCGATCTTCGCTGACTCCTCGTGCCCCCAGAAATAGGAGAAGCCGCGGCTGCAGGAGACCTCGTCGAGCGAGTCCTCGTAGAAGTAGATCCAGACCGGAGTGGCCTTCCGGTTCACCCAGCGGACTTCGTCTCCGACCTGGACGATCAGGTCGTGGGCCGAGACCCCCTCTTCCCGAATGAATACCTCGTGGACGACTCCGGTCCTGCTGGCGGTCGGGAGGCCCGCGCAGCCGCTCGTGACGAGCGCCGCCAAGATGATCCACGTCCTCATGCCTCGCATGCCGGAAACGACCGGGGTCCGTTGGGTGCCGGATCGGTCTGGCGCCTCCTTAAACGAAACGCGGGCGATTATACCGAAAATGGGCCGCCCGTGTGCATGAAATGCGTTGACGCCCCCTCACGGCGGCTGGTAAGGATAAGATCCGATGAATGGTCCGTGGGTGGTGGTCAGCGGTTAGCAAGAAGTCTTGGTGTGCGCTCCATTCCGCTCCGACCACCGACCATGCTCCACCGACCACTTTTTCTTAGGGAGTGATGAACGGTCCCCATTGGCAGATCGGGCGAATTTTCGGCATCCCGATCAAGGTCCACGTGTCCTGGTTTCTGGTCTTCGGGTTCGTGACCTGGAGCCTGGCCACCGGCTACCTGCCCGACATGCTGCCCGGGCTCTCGAGCGCCCGCTACTGGAGCATGGGCGGCACGGCGGCCCTGCTGCTGTTCGGCTCCGTGCTGCTCCACGAGCTGGGCCATTCGTATGTCGCCCTCCACTACCGTATTCCGATCCAGCAGATCACGCTCTTCGTCTTCGGCGGAGTGGCGCAGATGAACCGGGAGCCGCCCGGCCCGCGGGCCGAGTTCCTGATCGCGATCGCCGGTCCGATCGTCAGCTTCCTGCTGGGCGGGGCGCTGCTGGGCGTGGCTGCCCTGGTCAACGTGGGGCAGGGCCTGGTCGCCCTGGGGTTGCTGCTGGGCGCGGTCAACGTCCAACTGGGGCTGTTCAACCTGATTCCGGGTTTTCCGCTCGACGGCGGACGGGTGCTCAGGGCCGGGCTCTGGGCCTGGTCGGGCGATTTCCACCGCGCCACCAAACACGCTTCCCTGGCCGGTCAGGGGTTCGGGATGGCCATCGGAGCGACCGGGGCGGTGTTGCTGGTCGGCGCCGCACCCGGCTGGATTCCCGGGCCGCTGGCGGCGAACGGCGGCTGGATCGGCCTGATCGGCCTCTTCCTCTTCGCAGCAGCGCGGGCGAGTCGCCGGCAGGCGGCCGTTCGAGCCTCCCTCGCGAGGGCCACGGTCGAGGAGCTGATGGTCCGCGACGTGGTCACCGTCCCCCCGGACCTGACGGTGGAGGCGGCGGTCACGGAGCATTTCCTGCGGCACGGCTACGGCGGGTTCCCTGTGGTGGAAGACGGGCAGTTGCTCGGGCTCGTGACGGTCCAGGACGTGCAGGCCCTGCCCCAGGCCCTGTGGCCCTGGCGGCAGGTCCGGGACATCATGCAGGCGCGGAGCAGCGCGATGGAGACCGGACCGCACATGTCGGCCATCGGGGCGCTGGAGCAGATGCTGCGGGAGGGGCAGGGCCGCCTGGTCGTCGTGCAGGACGGTCGCGTGATCGGGCTGGTGACGAGGTCCGCGATCGGCCGGTTCCTCCAGCTCCGCGGCCTGCGACGCTAACCGAAGAGTGTGGTCAGTGGGCAGTGACGGGAAGGAACTGCCCCCCCGACCACAGACCACGCACCATTCCCCGACATCCCTCATCGCGCTGCCTGCAGCCGTCGCACGATGGCGGCCCCGAAGAGCAGCAGCCCCGCCGAGTAATAGATCCACAGCAGGAACAGCACCACGACCAGGAGTGAGCCGTACATCCGGCTGTAGACGGAGAGGTGCTGCACGTAGCCGCCGAACAGGTGCTTGGCGAACTCCCAGAGCAGGGCCAGGACCAGCCCTCCGACGGCCGCATCTCGCCAGGCCGGGTGCTGCTTGGGGATGAACCGGTACAGGCAGGTGGCGGCGATCAGGACGAGGAGGAACGGGAGCAGGTAGGCGAGCAGAAACCGGTGGGCGGTGACGGCGACCAAGTCGATGCCGCCGATCCGCGGGGCATAGGCGACGAGCAGGCCGGTGATCTGGGTCACGAGGTAGGACAGGATCATGAGGGCCTCTACCAGCCCCAGCAGCGCGAACGAGATCGCCGTGGACACGAGCGGACTCCGCTGCCGAGGCGTGCCGAACACCACGTTGACCGTATAGTCCACCTCGTAGAACACCAGCATCCCGAACCAGACGAACGCCAGGAAGACGACCCACCGCACGACCTGCTCGGAGGCCACCCGTTTCATCTCGTGGGCCAGGTCGTCTCCCAGCGTCGGCAGAAATCCCTGCAGGAAGCGCAGCAAGAACTCGTACCCGATGTGCTCCTGGCTCACGATGAAGCTGACCAGGTACAGGAGCAGATAGATCAGCGGGAAGAAGGACAGGAGGGCGAAGAAGGCGAGCGATGCGGCCAGGCTCGTGCAGCCGTGCCGGAAGAAGTCGGAGGCGGCGCCTCTCAGGAGTCTGAGAAACCCCATCAGCCTACCAGGAGGGTGGGGAATCAGAGAGAAGCGATTGGTGGTCAGTGGTCGGTGAAGAACGGGGTTGTACGGAATGCCTCACAGACCACCAACCCCCGACCACTTTCTCATCACGGGTCTTGGTCTACTTCAACGCCAGCACGGCTTGGCTCGTGAGCCAGATCAGCGGGTCGGGGTACAGGCCCAGGAGCACGACGCCGGCGATCGCGGAGGCCAGCACGATCGTGAGCGCCGGCGTCGCGGCCAGCCGGGGCACGACCGTGACCGACGAGTCCGGCTCCCGCATGTACATGACCATCACGACCCGCAGATAGTAGTAGGCCGACACGGCGGCGAAGAGCAGAGCGACGACGGCCAGCCACGCCAACCCGGCCTTCACTGCCGCCATGAAGAGGTAGAGCTTGCCGATGAAGCCGGCGGTCGGCGGGATGCCCGCCAGCGAGACCATGAACACCAGCATCAGGAGCGCCGCCAGCGGCTGCCGCTTGGCCAGCCCCGTGAAGTCCTCGATCTCGTCCCCTTCCAGCCCGCCCTTGCGCAGCAGGCCGACCACGGCGAAGGCCCCCAGCGTCATGAAGGCGTAAACGGCCAGGTACAGCATGACGCTGGCCAGGCCCAGCGACCGGACGCTCTCGTCCGCCTCGGCCTGACCCGCCACCACGACGCCGATCAGCGCGTAGCCCGCGTGCGCGATGCTGGAGTAAGCGAGCATCCGCTTGATGTTGGTCTGGACGATGGCCACGACATTCCCCAGGACCAGCGTCGCGACGCAGACGACCATGAACAGACCGTACCAGTTGGCCTTGAGTCCGCCGAGCCCTTCGAGGAACACCCGCAGAAAGGCTCCGAAGCTGGCGGCCTTGGAGGCCACGGCCATGAACGCGGTCACGGAGGTGGGCGCCCCCTCGTACACGTCGGGTGTCCACATGTGGAACGGCACCACGGCGATCTTGAAGCCGAAGCCGACGACCAACAGGATCATGGCCAGGAGGAGCGCTGGATCGTCGAGCCCCCGAGTTCCGATCGCGGCGGCGATGGCCGCCAGGCGCGTGCTGCCCGCGACGCCGAACAGGAGCGAGATCCCGTACAGCAGGATGCCGGAGGAGAAGGAGCCCAGGACGAAGTACTTGGCCGACGCCTCGAGCGAGCGGCCCTCGGCCCGCTTGAACCCGGCCATCACGTACAACGAGAGGGACATGAGCTCCATGCCGAGGTAGATCGTCAGCAGGTCCGCGGCCGACACCATGATCATCATGCCGGAGAGCGAGAGGAGCAGGAACCCGTAGTACTCGGCCAGGTGGATGCCCTCCTCCCGCAGGTAGGCCAGGGAGAGGAGGATCGTGAGCCCGCTCACCGCGTAGAGCAGAAGCTTCCAGAAACTCGCGTAGGGATCGATGATGACCAGGTCGCTGAACGCGGTGAGTCGGTCCTGGCTTTGCGCGGCTGTGATCACGAAACAGGCGGCGAGCGTGCCCAGGCTCAGCCAGGCCAGCCAGACCTTGCGTGGGCGCGGAGTGACCGGGTCCAGTGTCAGCACGAGGCAGGCCGCCGCCACGACGAGCAGCTCGGGGAGGACGGCGAGAATGTCGGCCAACGGGAGAGTCACGGGGTGACCCTCCCGGCGCGAGGCGCGAGGCGCGAGGTCAGAGGACCAAATCCGGCAAAGGACTCCCCATGTCTGGTTTGTCTGATCCCTCGAGCCTCTAGCCCCGTGCCCCGGACCTGAGCAACCGGCGTGGCCGGTTGCTCTGCATGCTCGACCAGATGGTCCACGGTGGCGTGCATGGGCGTCAGCACCGGATTCGGGAAGATTCCGATCCAGAAGACGAGGACGGCCAGGACGCCCAGGAGGGCCAGCTCGCGCCGGTCGAGATCCGCGAGGTGCCCGTGCGCGTTCGCCGGCCTGACGCCGAAGGCCACCCGCTGGATCATCCACAACAGGTAGGCCGCCGCCAGGATGACCCCCAGCGCCGCCGCCGCGGCGACCGGCTTGCTCCAGAAGAAGGTCCCGACCAGCACGAGGAACTCGCCGACGAAGCTGTTCGTGCCCGGCAGGCCCAGCGAGGAGAGGGCGAAGATCACCAGGAACGTGGCATAGCGCGGCATCGGCCCGGCCAGGCCGGCGTTGTCGGCGAGCATCCGGCTGTGCGTGCGCTCGTAGATGATGCCGACGCAGCAGAAGAGTGCGCCGGTCGTGATCCCGTGGTTGAGCATCTGCATGATCGCGCCCTCGATGCCCTGGGCGTTGACGACGAAGATCCCGAGGGTCACGAAGCCCATGTGGCTGACGCTGGAATAGGCGATCAGCTTCTTGAGGTCGGTCTGCGCCAGCGCCATGTAGGCCCCGTAGAGGATGGCCGTCAGCGAGAGGCCGAGCATGAACGGGGCGAAGGTCTCGGTCGCCTCCGGCAACATGGGGAGCGTGAAGCGGAGGAAGCCGTAGGCGCCCATCTTCAGGAGGACGCTGGCCAGGATCACGCTGCCCGCGGTCGGCGCCTCCACGTGCGCGTCCGGCAGCCAGGTATGGAACGGGAACATCGGAACCTTCACGGCGAAGGCCAGGAAGAATGCCCAGAAGAGCCAGTGCTGGAGCGTGGAGGAGTACTCCACCCGGCTCAGCAGGAGGATGTCGAAGGTCTGCCCGCCCTTGAAGTAGAGCACGAGGATCGCGACGAGGAGCAGCACGCTCCCGGCCAGGGTGTAGAGGAAGAACTTGATCGCCGCGTAGAGCCGGTTCGGCCCGCCCCAGACCCCGATGAGCAGGTACATCGGGATCAGCATCGCCTCCCAGAACACGTAGAACAGCACGAAGTCCAGGGCGGCGAAGACCCCCAGCATGGCGGTCTCCATGATCAGCAGGGTCGCCAGGAATTCCTTCACGCGGGTCTGGATGGCCTTCCAGGAGACCAGCACGCAGATCGGGGTGAGGAAGGTCGTCAGCAGGAGCAGCGGCAGGCTGATCCCGTCCACGCCCACGCTGTAGCTGATCGGCGGCGAGGTGATCCACGAAACCCGCTCGGCGAACTGCATGCGCGGCGTGGCGGGATCGAACTGCAGCCACAGGGGGACCGACAGGACGAAGTCCGCGAGCGACGTCCCGAGCGCGACCCACCGGGCGGTCGCCTCCCTGACCAGGAACAGGACCGCGGTCCCCGCCAGCGGCAGGAAAATGACCAGGGTCAGCCAGGGAAAGCCGTTGCTCTGGATGCTCACGTCGCTCATCGCTCGACTAAAGAGGCGGACAGTGGAAAGTGGTCTGTGGTCGGTGAGGAAGAGACACGTTGGCGCCAGGCCAACCCACTGCCCACCGCCCACTACCCACTGATCACCTCTTAGAAAAGAAGGTACACCGTCAGGATGAAGACCGCGCCCATGGCCATGCCCAGGGCATAGTGCTGGGTCTGGCCGCTCTGGAGGAACCGCAGCACCAGCCCGCACCAGCCGATCAGGCTGGCCACCCCGTTGACCGTCGCGTCGATCATGCCCACGTCCACTTTCTTCCAGAGCCGGTCGGCCAGCGTGAGGGTCGGGCGTACGATCGTTGCGTCGTAGGCCTCGTCCACGTACCACTTGTGGAATGACAACTGATACGCCTGCTGCCATCGCCGGGCGAGCCGGTCGGGGAGGTCGGGCGAGACAACGTAGCAATAGTAGGCCGCGGCGATCCCGCCCAGCCCCATCAGCGTTGCGACTGCCATGACGCCCGCCGCGCCCTCCTGGTGGTCCTCGCCGGCCGAGCCGAGGACCGGGGCAAGCCAGCCGGGGATGCCCAGGTACCCGGCGGCGACGGAGAGGCCGGCCAGCACGATCAGCGGGACGGTCATGGTCTTGGACGGCTCGTGCACGTGGCCGGCATGGTGCGGGTCCGCGCGGCTTGGCCCCCAGAAGGTCACGAAGACCAGGCGGAAGCTGTAGAAGGCCGTCAGGAGCGCCGTGAGCAGTCCGAGGGTCGCCAGCGTCTTCCCGAGCGGTCCGGCGGCCCAGGCCGAGACCAGGATCTCGTCCTTGCTGAAGAAGCCCGAGGTGAGCGGGAAGCCGGCCAGGGCCAGCGAGCCGATCACGAAGGTCCAATAGGTGACCGGCAGCTTGTCCTTGAGCCCGCCCATGCGCCGCATGTCCTGCTCGTGGTGCAGCGCGATGATAACCGAGCCGCAGCCGAGGAACAGCAGCGCTTTGAACGCGCCGTGGGTGAGCAGGTGGTAGATGCCCGCCGTGTAGGCGCCCAGCCCGCAGGCCATCACCATGTAGCCGAGCTGGCTCACGGTCGAGTAGGCCACGACGCGCTTGATGTCAAACTGGGTGAGTGCGATCGTGGCGCCCAGCACCATCGTCGCGGCCCCGACGACCGCGACCGCGTCCATGGCCGCCGGCGACAGGCTGTAGAGCGGGGCCAGCCGCGCCACCATGAAGACGCCCGCGGTGACCATCGTGGCCGCGTGGATCAGGGCCGAGATCGGCGTGGGGCCTTCCATCGCGTCGGGCAGCCAGACGTGGAGCGGAACCTGGGCCGACTTGCCCACGGCTCCCAGAAAGAGCAGCAGGCAGATCAGGGTCAGCGTGGAGACCTCCCATTCGCCGCCCATCGGGTTCAGCAGGTTGGTCATGTCGCCGACGAGGTCGGGCGCCTGGGCGAACACGTGCCGGTATTCCAGCGAGCCGAAGCTGTAGAAGACCAGGAGGACGCCCAGGATGAAGCCGAAGTCCCCGACCCGGTTGACGACGAAGGCCTTGGTCGCGGCGTCGCAGGCGGACTTGCGCTCGTACCAGTGGCCGATCAGCAGATAGGAGCAGAGCCCGACCGCCTCCCAGAACACGAAGAGCTGGAGGAAGTTGTCGGCCATCACCAGCATCAGCATCGAGAACGAGAACAGGGCGATGTAGGCGAAGAAGCGGGCGTAGCCCTTCTCCCCGTGCATGTAGCCGATCGTGTAGACGTGGACGAGGCCGCTCACGGTCGTGACCAGGAGCAGCATGGCCGCGGTCAGCCGGTCGATGGAGAGGCCGATGCCGATTCGCAGATCGCCCGAGGTCAGCCAGGTATAGAGGGGGACCGAGATCGTATCGCCGCCGGCCACGTCCTGGAACGCGAGGAGCGAGAGGACAAACGAGCCCCAGACCGCCGGCACGGCCACCCAGTGGGCCCGGTCCTTGAGCCAGTGCCCGCCCATCCCGACGATCAGGAAGGCGAAGAAGGGGAGCAATGGAATCAGCGCGTAGATCATCAAATCACGTGTGGTCAGTGATCAGGGGACAGAGGCCCGTGATAAACGCCGCAGGGAGCCAGATTCCTCGCCGACCACTGACCACCAACCACTCTTGTTCCCTACCACTTCAGCAACTGGAAATCGTCCACGTTGATCGAAGACTTGCTCCGGTAGAGCGCGATGATGATGGCCAGCCCCACCGCGACCTCGGCCGCCGCCACGGTCAGCGTGAAGAAAACGAAGACCTGGCCGGACAGGGTCTGGAAATAGTGTGAAAAGGCGACGAAGTTGATGTTCGTCGCGTTCAGCATCAGTTCGATCGAGAGCAGAATGATGATGATGTTCCGCCGGATCAGCACGCCGACCAGTCCGGTGAGGAACACGATCGTGCTCAGGATCACGTAATACGATAAAGGAACCATCATTGCAGACCCTAACGTTATGGTCGGTGGTCAGTGGTCCGTGGTCAGTGGGACAGCATGTCTTTTCACCGACCCCCGACCCCTGACCATGCTTCTCTCACGGCTCGCGAACTCCAATGTCTTTTTTTGCGAGCACGATGGCACCGATCATGGCCACCAGCAGGATCAACGAGGCGACCTCGAACGGAAACAGATAGGTGGAGTACAGGACCTCGCCGATCGTCTCCGTGTTGCCCGTGACCTCGGGGGCGGCTGGCTCCAGCAGGATCGGCCTGGCCGGCTCGTTGGCGTAGCTGCGCTGGAACGCCAGCAGGAAGAGCTCAGTCAGGAGGGTCACGCCCAGCAGGGCCCCGAGCGGGAGCTGGGCGTGGAACCGGTCTTCGCGCTTCACGTTCAACAGCATCACGACGAACAGGTAGAGGACCAGGATCGCGCCCGCGTACACGATGACCTGCACGGCGGCCAGGAACTCGGCGCGCAGCGTGACGTAGAGGCCGGCCACGTGGAAGAACATGATCAGCAGCGAGAGGGCGCTGTAGACGGGATTGCGCAGCGCCACCACCAGGATGGAGGTGAGCACGATGACGCCGGCGAAGTAGAAGAAAAAGAGGGTCTCCACGTCGCGCCTAGCCCGGATTCTTCATGGATGCCGTAGCGAGACGGACGAGACCGAAGCCCGCCGAAGCTTCTCGCAAGTGAGAACGACGCAGGCGTACTCCCCGCGGTACGTCGAGGAGGGTGAACGAGAAAAGCTTCGCCGGGCGAGAGGATCGTGCGTCGTAGTAGGTATTCATGGAGAGTTCGGGCTTACCCCTCTTTCGCAGGCATGTGCTTGAACGCGACGTTGAAGAAGGCCACGTTGGGGTGTTGAAGCTCCAGCTTCTTCTCGCGCACGGGGAACGACCGGTCTCCGATGGCGAGCAACTGCTCCTTGTTCAGGAGGAGCTGCCGCTTGTCGTACACCGCCCACTCGAACTCGCGCGTCATGCCCAGCGCGTCCACCGGGCAGGCGTCCACGCACAGCCCGCAGAAGAGGCAGCGGGTCATGTCCATGGTGTAGCGCTTCGCGTAGCGCTTGGTGGGCTCGCCGGGAACCTCGGCGCTCACGACCTTGATCACGCGGGAGGGGCAGGCGGCCTCGCACAGGTCGCAGCCCACGCACTTCTCGGTCCCGTCGTCGTAGCGGAGCAGGCAGAGCATGCCCCGGTAGCTGTCCGGGAGGGTCCGCTTCTCGTGCGGATACTGGAGCGTGATCGGCTTGTAGCGCAGCAGGTGCGTGAGCGTGGCCTTCATGCCGACCAGGATCTCGTAAAAGATGATGGTCTTAAACCAAGTCTTGAGGTTTCTCATAAATCCTTGTCCGTCTCGATGGCTCCCGTCTCACGACGCCCTCGGCGAGAGGCTCGCGGCAAGGGGCGAGAGGCCGAAAGCTTCTGAATCCTGCCCTTGCCACGTGCCCTTTGCCTCGCGCCAACCTACCTCGGGAAGAGGTAAGCTGCGATGGACGTGATCAGGATGTTGCCGAGCGCGATCGGGAGCATCACCTTCCAGCCGAAGCGCATGAGCTGGTCGTACCGCAGCCGCGGCAGCGTCGCGCGCAGCCAGAAGAACAGGAACAGGAAAAAGTAGACCTTGACCGCGAACCAGAAGGTCCCGGACAGCCAGGCCAGGTGCGCGAGCCCGCCGTGAAACTGGAGGAACGGCGCGGGCGCGTTCCAGCCGCCCAGGAACAGGGCGGCGGCGATGCAGGAGACCAGGATCATGTTTGCGTATTCCGCCAGGAAGTAGAACGCGAACCGCATTCCGCTGTATTCGGTGAAGAACCCCGCCACCAGCTCGCTCTCGGCCTCCGGCAGGTCGAACGGCACCCGGTTCGTCTCGGCCACCGCCGAGATCACGTAGACGACGAACGCGAAAATCTGCGGGAACGGCGGGGCGAAGATGTACCAGTTCCAGAACCAGCCGCTCTGCGCCTCCGCGATCTTGACCAGGCTCAGCGAGCCGGCCAGGAGCAGCACGCCCACGATCGCGAGCCCCACGTTCAGCTCGTAGCTGATCACCTGCGCCGCCGAGCGCAGCCCGCCCAGCAGCGAGTATTTGCTGTTGGAGGCCCAACCGCCCAGGATGACCCCGTAGGCGCCGATGGACGTGAACGCGAGGATGTAGAGGATGCCGATGTTGATGTCGCTGATCACGAAGGGCTTGAACTGGACGCCGAAGAGCTCGACGGTCTCGTTGGGACCGAAGGGCACGACCGCGAAGCCGATCAGGGCCGGCACCAGCGCCAGGATCGGGGCCAGGCTGAACAGGAACTTGTTGGCTCCGGCCGGGATGATGTCCTCCTTGAAGAAGAGCTTCAGGCCGTCCGCGATCGGCTGCAGGACGCCGTAGGGGCCGACCTCCATCGGGCCCATCCGGTCCTGCATCCAGCCCAGCACCTTGCGCTCGGCCAGCGTCAGGAACATCACGGTGAGCATGACCACGCCCATGACCACCGCGATCTGGGCGAGAGAAAACGCCAGCTTCAATCCGACTTCAGCCACAATCCCCTCCGGTCTCGTTAAACGTCCCTCGTGAAGCGTGAAGCGTGTGTTTCCGGGATACTTCTCCCCCTGACGAGATACGAGCGACGCTTCACGAACTACGCCTTTTCGACTTTCACCTGCGCCAGCCTGTAATACGGCACCTTGGTGATCGGGTCAACCGCCACGTCCAGGAGCCGGCGCGCCTCCTGGTCGAAATGCTCCGGGAACTTGGCCACGCCCTCCGGAATGCGGTCCAGCAAGCTGGCCGTCGTCGTCATCTGGCCGAGGGAATTGGAGACCCGCACCCGGTCCCCCTCCGCCACCCCCAGCCTGGCCGCGTCCGCCGGATTCAAGGCCAGGGCGCCGCTCGATTGTACCTGCAGCAGCCCCTTGGCCCTGGTCGAGAGCTTCCCCGAATGGAACAAGGATTGCGCCAGCTCCAGCGTCAGGGGGGCGCCCGGGCCGGCCTGTCCGCCGGAGGCGGCCCAGTTATAGCGGGACGCGAGGTCCTCTGCAAATCCTTCGTTCAGGTACCGGTCCACGGCGTCCCGGTCCGGCTTGGGCGGGGTCGGGGCCGGCCCCAAAAGCCCGTAGCCGGGGATCAGGCTGCGAATCTCCTTGAGGATCTCCCGGGCGTCGCCGTATTCGATCGGATAGCCCATCAGGGCCGACAGGGCCGAGAAGACCTCCCAGTCGGGGCGGCTCTCCCCGATCGGTTCGATGGCCTGGCGGACCTGCTGGACGTGACCTTCGGTGTTGGTGAAGGTGCCGCTCTTTTCTGCGTAGGAACAGGCCGGCAGGACCACGTGGGCGAGCTTCGCCGTGTCGGTCAGGAACAGCTCCTGGACGACGAGGAACTCCGCCTGCTGGAGCGCTTCCTCGACCTTCGCCGAGGACGGCAGGGTTCCGACCGGATTCTCGCCCACGACGTAGAGGGCCTTGACGCGACCGGTTCGGGCCTCCTCCAGGATTTCCAGGAGCGTCCCGCCCTGGTCCTTGGGCAGGTCCTCCTTCCACAGGGAGGCGAGCCGCGCGCGCGCCGCCTGGTCTGTCAGGTCGGCCGGCCCGGGCAGGAATTCCGGGACCGTGCCCATCTCCACCGCTCCCTGATCGTTGTTCTCTTCGGCCAGCGGCGCCAGCCCGCAGCCGGGCAGGCCGTGGTGGCCGGTCAGGAGCAGCAGGTCCAGCAGGGTCGCGGCCAGACCAGACCCCTCCGGCGCCCGCAGCACCCCCTGTCCGACGACGACGACGGCCCGGGCCGTGCGGGCGAAGGCCCGGGCTGCGGCCTTGAAGGAACTGGCGGGCGAGCCGGTCGCCTGCTCGATCGCGCGCCAGTCGAGCGCCCGGACCGCCTCGCCGACCCCCTGTACGTAGCGCGGCGCCTGCTGGGCGAGGGGCTGGCTCGCCAGGCCCTCCTCGACGACGGCCTTGATCAGCCCGAGCACGGCCGGCTTGAAGCGCTCGGGCGACGCCGCGAAGTGGTGCGTTGCGAGGTTCGAGATGTTGCTGATGCGCTCGACCGCCGGCTTCAGCGATTCGACCGTGATCAACGTCGCGCCCCGCTTCTTCACCGCCTCCTTGATCTTGAGGCCGGTGACGGGGTTGGTCTCGGTGACGTTGGTCCCGACGAGGAGCAGGGCCTCCGCGTGCCCCAGGTCCTCGAAGCTCACGGTCCACCGGTGGGTGCCCTGCACGCGGCGGAGCGCGCGCACCGCGTTGATCTGGCCGTAGCGGGCGCTGCTGTCGAGCTTGTTCGTGCCGACCGCCAGCCGCATGAACTTCTGAAAGACGTACAATTCCTCGTTGGTACAGCGGCCGCCGATCAATCCCGCGAAGGCCCGGGGGCCGTGCTTGAGCTTGATCCGGACGAAGGTTTCGGCCACCAGCTCCAGCGCCTCTTCCCAGGTGGCCGGCGCCAGCTCGCCGTTGCGCCGGACGAGGGGCTGCGTCAGCCGGTCCGGGTGGGTGCTCACGTGATAGCCGAAGTAGCCGCGCGCGCAGAGGTCGCCGTTGTTGCGGCCGGCGCCGTGGGCGGAGTTGACCTCGATCAGCTGGTTCTCCTTGGTCTGGATCGTGATCTGGCACCCGTCCCCGCAGTAGGTGCAGACCGTGTCCGCGCGCTTGAGCATCCACGGCCGGTACTCGTACATGGACAGGCGGCTGGTGATCGCCCCGACCGGGCAGATCTGCACGCAGCCGCCGCAGAACTCGCAGTCCAGCGGGTGTGGGCCGAAGTGCTTGATCTCGGTCATCGTCCCGCGGCCGCTCGGCGCGAGCGCCTTCACGTCCATGACCTCGTCGCAGTAGCGGACGCAGCGCAGGCACTGGACGCAGCGGTTCATCTGGGTTTCGATCAGGGGGCTGAAGTATTCCTTCGGGAAGACCCGCTTGATCTCGACGAACCGGCTGGTCGTGGGCGTGTACTGGTGCGAGAAGTCCTGGAGGTCGCAGCGGCCGCCCTGGTCGCAGACCGGGCAGTCCAGCGGGTGGTTGGCCAGGATGAACTCCAGCACCGACTTGTGCGCTTGGTCCACCACCGTCGTGGCGGTGCGCACGACCATGCCCTCGGCCACCGGCGTGCTGCAGGACGTCTGGAGCTTGGGGATCCGCTCGATCTCCACGAGGCACATGCGGCAGTTGGCGTCCGGCTTGAGCTTGGGGTGATAGCAGAAGTGCGGGATCATCACCCCGGCTTGGCGGGCCGCCTCGATGACGAGCGTGCCCTTCGGCACCGTGATCTGGCGCCCGTCGATCGTCAGCCTGACCGGCTCGGCTGTCGTGTGAGCCATACGTTTTCAGGCTAGTGGCGAGAGGCGAGAGGCGAGAGGAGGACCGCTCCCATAGCCTCGTGCCCCGCGCCTCGCGCCTGCTCCTCGGCCTCCCGGATCAGCTCCTCGTACTCGTGACGCCAGTACTTCAGCGTGCTCAGGATCGGGGCGATCTCCGCGTCCCCGAAGGCGCAGACCGTCCGCCCCGCGATGTTCTGGCACAAGTCCGTCAGCGTTTCAAGGTCCTGCATGCGCCCGCGCTTGGCCAGGATGCGGCGCAGCGTCTGCACCAGCCAGGAACTGCCTTCCCGGCAGGGGCTGCACTTGCCGCAGGACTCGTGGTGAAAGAACTCCATCAGCCTGAGCGCCGCCCAGACCATGCCCGTCCCCTCTTCCATCACGGTCACGCCGCCCGATCCCAGCATCGAGCCGGCTTGGGCCACCGATTCGAAGTCCAACTTCACGTCCAAATGCTCGGCGGTGAAAAAGGCGGCCGAGGCTCCGCCGGGGATGATCGCCTTCAAGGGCTTCTCCGACCGCATCCCGCCCGCGTGCTCGAAGATCAGCTCCCGGAACGTGATCCCCATCGGCACCTCGTAGTTCCCGGGCCGCTTCACGTGCCCGCTCACGCAGAAGATGCGCGTCCCCGTGCTCTTCGGCGGGGAGCCGAGGGCCGCGAACCAATCGGCCCCTCGATTGACGATATGGGGCAGATTGGCCAGCGTCTCCACGTTGTTCACGACGGTCGGCTTTCCGTAGAGGCCGTGCGTGGCGGGGAAGGGCGGTTTGACCCGGGGCAGGCCGCGCTTTCCTTCCAGCGATTCGAGCAAGGCGGTCTCCTCCCCGCAGATGTAGGCCCCCGCCCCGCGGTGCACCCAGATGTCCACGTTCACGCCGGTACCGAGGATGTTCCTGCCTAGGTAGCCGGCCCGCCTCGCCTCGGCCAGGGCCTGCTCCAGAATCTTCGCGCCCAGGACGAACTCGCCCCGGATGTAGATGTAGGCGGTCTCGGCGCCGATCGCGTAGGCGGCGATGGCGATCCCCTCCAGCAACTGGTGCGGGTCCCGCTCGATCAACTGGCGGTCCTTGAACGTGCCCGGCTCGCTCTCGTCGGCGTTGCAGCAGAGATATTTCGGGCCGCGGTAGTCCTTGGGGAGGAACCCCCACTTCACGCCAGTCGGGAACCCGGCGCCCCCGCGCCCGCGCAGCCCCGACTTCTTCACGATCTCGGTCACGTCGCCCGGCGCGACCTTGCCCAGGACCTTCCGCAAAGCCTGGTACCCGCCGGCCCGCTCATAGTCGGCCAGCGAGCCGGTGTACCCGGGCTGGGACATGTTCTTCGTCAGGATCAGCTCGTACTTCGGCATCACCCTAACCTCGTGACGAGTGACGCGTAACGCGCGACGAGGAATTCGACAAGCTTTTGGATCTTCAAATCTGCACCTGTCACGCGTCACCCATCACGCGTCACGCTTCGCGGGTTCTGGTAAGATGAACGGCCCGCTCTTAAGCGTGGAGGTGCCGTCCCGCTTCAAATCCGCCAGGATCCGGTCCACTTTCTCCTCGGTCAGCTTTTCGTAATAGTCGTCGTTGACCTGCATCATCGGGCCGGTCCCGCAGGCCGCCAGGCACTCCACCGTGCTAAGCGTGAACAGCCGGTCGGGCGTCGTCTCGCCCGGCTTGATGCCCAGCCGGGCGTGCAGCCACTTCAGCAGGGCGTCCGACCCGACGAGCGCGCACATCAGGGACTTGCAGACCTGGATGTGGAACTTCCCGACCGGCTTCAGGTTCAGCATCGTGTAGAAGGTGACGGTCTCGTACACTTGCGGGGGCGTGACCTTCAGGATCGAGGCGATCTCCTTCATGGCCGCCTCGCTCACGTAGCCCTCCTCCCGCTGGGCCAGGTAGAGCAGGGGCAGCATGGCCGACCGCCGGACCGGGTACCGATGCAGAATCTGCTCGATCTCGTCCCTATACTTCTCTCGCAACATCAATGCTCCTGCAGAATGGTCAGTGGTCTGTGGTCAGTGGATCAGATCCTTCCTGCACTAATCCCGGTCCCCCGACCACGCCTTTCTCTTTCCACCGACCTCTGACCACTTCTCAGTCTTCACCGGTCGCATTCCCCCATCACGATGTCGTAGGTGCCGAAGATCGTGATGATGTCCGAGATCAGGTAGCCCCGCGCCATGTGGTCGAACGCCCCCATGTGGACGAAGGACGGCGCCCGGATCTTCATCCGGTAGGGCCGCGGGCTCCCGTCGCTGACGATGAAGAAGCCCAGCTCGCCCTTCGGGGCCTCCGACGCGCAGTAGGTCTCGCCCTTGGGCGGCTTGAAGCCCTGGGTGAAGATGATGAAGTGGTGGATCAGGCTCTCCATGTCCCGCATGACCATGGGCTTGGGCGGCGGAATCACCTGCGGGAGATCCGCCATGATCGGGCCCTCCGGCATCAGGTCGAGGCACTGCTTGATGATCCGGCAGCTCTGCTTCATCTCCTCCATCCGGACCCAGTACCGGTCGTAGGTGTCGCCGTTCTTGCCGACCGGCACCTCCCACTCGACCTTGCCGTAGGCCCCGTAGGGCTCCAGCTTCCGCACGTCGTAGGCGACGCCGGAGCCGCGCAGCACGGGCCCGGTGAGGCCGAAGTTGATCGCGTCCTCCGCCGAGATCACGGCCACGTTCTTCGTCCGGCCCACCCAGATCCGGTTGCTCTGCAGCAGCGCGTCATATTCCCGGATGTGGTCCGGGAACGTGTCCAGGAACGTCTTCAGCCGCTGGGCCAGCTCGGGCGTGAAGTCGCTGTCCACGCCGCCGATGCGGTAGTAGTTCAGCGTGAGGCGGGCGCCGCAGAGCTTCTCGAACAGGTCGAGCAGCACCTCCCGCTCGCGGAACGTCCAGAAGAAGACCGTCATCGCGCCGATGTCCAGAGCCTGCGTGCCGAGCCAAAACAGGTGCCCGACGATCCGCTGCATCTCGGCGACGATCGTGCGGACGTACTCGGCCCGCTCTGGCACCGTGATGCCCACGAGCTTCTCGACCGCCCGCACGTAGGCGTAGTTGTTGGTCATCGAGCAGACGTAGTCGAGCCGGTCCGTGTGCGGGATGACCTGCATGTAATGCAGCCCCTCGGCCAGCTTCTCCACGCCCCGGTGCAGGTAGCCCAGGTCCGGTGTGGCCTTGACGATCCGCTCCCCGTCCAGCTCCAGCACGACGCGCAGCACCCCGTGAGTGCTCGGGTGCTGCGGCCCCATGTTCAGGAGCAGCTCCTCGGTCCGGCGGGACGAGGGCGGCGCCTCCTCGGCCAGAAACGGCTTCTTCTTCTCGTCCGGAATCTCTCCCTCGACCGCCTCCGCGGGCGGCTCGTCCAGCCGGGGGATGAAGTCGAACTGGCTCCGCCAGCCGCGGCCCTCCGCGGGGAAGTCCTTGCGGAGTGGGTGCCCCTCGTCGTAGTCCTCCGGCATCAGGATGCGCCGCAGGTCGGGATGGCCGGCGAACCGGATGCCCATGAGGTCGTACACCTCCCGCTCCATGAAGTCGGCGCCCCGCCAGATGCCGGTGACGGAGTCGATGACGGGATCGTCCTCGGTCACACGGGCCTTCACCCGGAGGCGCCGGCCGTGCGGGAGGGAGAGGAAGTGATAGATCACTTCGAAGCGCTCCGGCTCGTCCGGATAGTCGGCCGAGCAGATGTCGGTGATGTGGTCGAAGGCCGCGGAGGGGTCGTCGTGGAGGAACCGCGCCACGTCCAGGATGCGCGGCGCGGCGACCTGCACGGACAGCTCCGACCGGGCCTCGTCCTCGTGGACCGAGAGCACCGCCTCCGGGAACCGGCTCTTCAACGTGTCAAGCAACGGGTGCATGGCTCACAAAGAGCTGATGGCTTATGGCTAATGGCCTATGGTTTGGAAAGGCCCGGAACTTTCTTGCCATAAGCTATACGCCATCAGCCATAGGCCCTTACTTCACGAAGACCTTTTCCCTCTGGATCTTCTCCTGCAGCTTGAGCAGCCCGTCCAGCAGGGCTTCGGGCCTGGGCGGGCAGCCGGGGATGTACACGTCCACTGGCACGACCTGGTCCACGCCCTGGACCACGCTGTAGCTGTTGTAATGGTTGCCGGACGTCGCGCAGGAGCCCATCGAGATGACGTAGCGCGGCTCGGGCATCTGGTCGTAGATGCGGCGGATCACCGGCGCCATTTTGCGCGTCACCGTGCCGGCCACGATCATCAGGTCCGACTGCCGGGGCGAGGCGCGGAACACGCCGGCGCCGAACCGGTCGATGTCGTACCGGGAGGAGACCGTGGCGATCATCTCGATCGCGCAGCAGGCCAGACCGAAGGTCATCGGCCAGAGCGCGGACTTCCGCGCCCAACCGACCAGGAGGTCCAGGTTGGTGGTGATCACGTTCGCTTCGAGCTGTCGTTCAAAGAGGCTCACGATATTCGCCTCAGGGCGCGTGGCGAGAGGCTCGGGGCACGGGACGCTTCGCTCACGGCTGGCTGCCCCTTGCCTCTGGCCTCGTGCCTCGCGCCTAATCCCATTCGAGCGCGCCCTTCTTCCACGCGTACCAGAACCCGACGAGAAGGATGGCGATGAACAGCGCCATCTCCATGAGCCCGACGAGGCCCAGCTTGCGATAGGCCACGGCCCAGGGAAAGAGGAAGATGATCTCGATGTCGAAGATCACGAACAGCATCGCGATGATGTAGTACCGCATCGGGAACTGTACGCGGGCGTCCGAGAACAGGGGGCTCCCGCTCTCGTACGGGGCCAGCTTCGCGCGATACGGCCGGTCAGGCCGCACCAGCGAGCCGACCAGGAGCGAGACCAGCCCGAACGCCAGGGCGATCACGATGAAGACCAGGATCGGAACGTAATTCAGCGGAACCGCGTCGCTACCCATCTCGCTTACACTCGCGGGCTAGAGGCAATGGGCGAGGGGTTAGAGGCAACACTCTTCCCTATAGCCTCGTGCCTCTCGCCTTTCGCCTGCGACAATACGTCGCCGAAAAACGGCTTGAACCTGAGCCCGTCCAACTCAAGCCGTTCGAGCCCCTTGTGCTGGATCAGGATCTTGAACGTCCGGCCCATGCTTTCGGGCCGCAGCAGCCGGATGACCGACTGGAACTCCGGCGAGCCCGGCTCCAGCGTCCCGACCATCTCCTCGACGCCGAGCCCGATCAGGAAGCTCATCTGGTTCGTGAAGCCGGTCACGTGCAGGCCCGCCTCTTCGCCCGCCGTCGCCAGGGCGGAAAAATCCACGTGGGCCGTGAGGTCCTGCTCGCCCACGCGCCGGTACGGGTCCTCCGCGACCGAGTGGCGATGGTAGCACAGCAGCGTTCCCCTGCGCCGGTCCGGCCCGTAGAGGTCCCGGGCCGCGTGGCCGTAGTCGATCGTGATCGCGACCCCGCGGTTCAGCACGCGCGCCACGTCCTTCATCCAGGCCGGCGCCTTCAGGTTGATCTCCGTCGTATACCCCTCCGGCAGCGTGATCCCCGCCCGGGCCAGCCGGTCCAGGTAGTCGGCGAGCGCGGGCGTGGAGAGGGGGGCCAGACGCTCGCAGAACCGTCCGTCCCGATAGTCCACGAAGAGTTCCTTCGCCTCGCCCCCTTCGATCCTGATGCGGTGGACCGGCAAAGCGTCCACCAACTCGTTCGAGAGGAACAGGCCGGTGACGCCGTCGGTGTCCAGGCCCTCCAGCCCGCTGCGCCAGGTGACCAGATCCGGGCGCCCCAGCCAGGGGGCCAGGTTGCGCCGCTGGGCCTCCCGCATGGCCGGGCTCCGCTCGACGAGGACATAGCGCAGCCGGTCCAAAAACGGACCGCCGCCCGCTTCGCAGTCCGCCAGAACGTCGCGCACCAGCAGTCCTTTGCCCGCGCCCATCTCGACAATCGTGAAGGGATCAGGCCGGCCGAGCAACTCATCAATCTGTCGGGCCTGCCGCGCCAAGGCCTTCGCGAAGACCGGGTGTACGTCGCTGCTCGTGTAATAGTCGCCGTCCCAGCCGATGCGGTGCTCGCCGGCCTGTTCTTCCCCGTCGCCGGTTGCGCGCATGTAATAGCCGAATTGCGGATGATAGAGCGCCAGCTCCATGAACCGGACGAACGGAATCGGGCCGGTCGCCTGAATCTCTGCGACGATCGCCGCCACCAGCTCCGGGTGGCCGATGGACCCGGCATCGGCCTTCTGGGTCTTTTGCGCCAACTTGACCATAGTCCGAACAGGGTAAAAGAAGGCATAACTTAGCTTTTGCGCGAATGGCAAGTCAAGCCGAAACTCATTGAAAGATGAAGAGGTTTGGCCTGGTTCGTTGTGGCCGAGGATCGGGTCACGCCCGCGGCTTGGTCCGGCGCGTCGGAGCGGCGGTCAAGGGATCGTCGGGCCAGGGATGTTTCGGATACCGTCCGCGCAATTCCTTCCTGACGTCCTGATAGGCGGAGGTCCAGAAGCCGGCCAGGTCCTGCGTGACCTGCACGGGGCGGCCGGCGGGCGAGAGCAGGTGGAGCGTGACCGGCACCCGGCCGTCCGCCAGGCGCGGCGTGTCGCGGCAGCCGAACAGCTCCTGCAGCTTGACCGCCAGCACCGGC
The DNA here is from genome assembly GCA_040757595.1 of Nitrospirota bacterium. NCBI lineage: Bacteria > Pseudomonadati > Nitrospirota > Nitrospirota bacterium. The sequence continues at coordinate 53,207 of JBFLWP010000006.1, forward strand.
TGCTCGCCGCTCTCGTAATCCACGCGGAGGCGGGAGCCGCTGGGCACCGTCAGGTGGGTCGGGGCGAGACGGTCCAGTTGCCGCTGCTGCTCCCAGGTCAGGAGTGCATGGAGGAGACCGGTCAGGTCGAGTCGCTGCACCTGGGCCAGTTTCGTCATCCCGGCCAGATGGGGAGCCAGCCATTCCTCCAGCCGCGCAGTCAGCGCCGCGTCGGAGAGGTCCGGCCAGCCGGAGGCCGGCCCCTGCACGCGCCGCAGGAGCCGCACCCGCGCCTGCCACTGGCGCAACTCCCTCGTCCAGGGGAGCGCCTCGATCCCGGCCTGGCGGATGCCGAACAGCAGCGCGGCCGCGACCTGCGCGGGCTCCGGGTTCGGCAACGGCTGGTCCCGGAGCGTCAGTGCGCCCAACTGCCGCTGCCGCCTGGCCAGCACGGCCTGCGCCCGCTCGTCCCAGGTCACGAAGTCCGTCTCGCGAATCCGATCGGCGCAATGAGTTTCCAGCTCCTCGATCCCGATCGGCGCGGCCAGGAAGATGCGGGACCATTGGCCGGTCCCGTCCAGGTCGGCGATGACCAGATAGTCCTCCGACGAGAGCGGCTCCGGCTCGGGGAAGCTCGCGCCGCGGCCGTTGGCCAGCAGATAACGGCCTTCGCCGCCGGGCTGCCGCTGCGCGATCCGATCCGGATAGGCGAAGGCCAGCAGCAGGCCGAGCCGGTCGAGCCCGCCGGTTCCGCCGCGGGGGGCGGGAAGCTTGAGCTGCTGGCGCAGGAGCTGAGCCACCCGCTGCACCCGGAGGCTCGCGGCTCGGTCCACCGTCGCCCCGGCCGCTTGGTCGGCCCGCCCGTGCAGCACGTCCAGCCTCAGCCGCAGGTCCGCGTTCCGCCAGCCGGCCGGCCCGCCCAGCAAGTCGCGCTCGCTCAGGAGCGCCGCCACCTCGCAGGCGAGGCTACCCAGCCCGAGCGGCAGGGCCGCGAGGAGCATGTGCGCGAGGCGCGGGTGCAGAGCGAGAGCGGCCATGCGCGTCCCGTGGGCCGTGATCCGGCCCCGCTCGTCGAGCGCGCCGAGGCGCGTCAAGAGGTCGCGGGCCTGAGCTACGGGGCCGGCTGGCGGCTGATCAAGCCAGGACAGCTCGCGCGGGTCGGTCGTGCCCCAGAGGGCCAGCTCCAGGACCAGCGGCGTCAGGTCCGCTTCCAGGATTTCCGGCGGCCGGCGCGGCGCGAGCGTTCGATGCTCCGCGGCCGTCCAGAGCCGGTAGCACGAGCCCGGCTCCAGCCGTCCGGCCCGGCCCCGCCGCTGCTCGGCCGAGTCCAGCGTGACCCGGATCGTGTCCAGGCGCGTGAGCCCGCTGCGCGGATCGAAGCGCGGCACGCGCAGGAGGCCGGCGTCAATCACGACCCGGATGCCGTCGATCGTCAGGCTCGTCTCGGCGATCGAGGTGGCGAGCACGACCTTTCGCTTCCCCGGCGGCGCCGGCGCGATGGCCAGAACCTGCGCCTCGAACGGCAGGTCCCCGTGGAGCGGGGCCAGGAGGACGTCCGGCCCGAGCCCCGCTTCCAAGAGCCGCCGCTCGACGCGCCGGATCTCGGCCATGCCGGGCAGGAAGACGAGCAGGCTGCCCGGCTCCTGCGCGAGCGAGCGCTTGATCGTCTGGATGGTCATCTGCACGAGGGCCGGCTCCGGCTGGCCGGACCGGGAACGGTCGAGGTAGTGGGTCGTCACGGGAAAGAGCCGGCCCTCGCTCGAGACGACCGGGGCCCGGCCGAGCAGGTCCGCGACCGCGGCGCAGTCCAGCGTGGCCGACATGACGAGGAGGCGCAGGTCTGGGCGGAACAGCTTTTGAGCCTCCAGGCACAGGGCGAGGCCGAGGTCGGCCTGGAGGCTCCGTTCGTGAAATTCGTCGAAAAGGACGAAGCCGTAGCCGGCCAGAGACGGATCCTGCTGGAGCAGGCGGGTGAGGACGCCCTCCGTCACCACCTCGATGCGCGTGGACGGGCCGACCTTCGTGTCCAGGCGAATCCGGTAACCGACCGTCGCGCCGACCGGCTCGCCCAGGGTCGAGGCCATGCGGTGCGCCGCCGCCCGCGCGGCCAGCCGGCGCGGCTCCAGCAGGATGAGCTTCCGGCGTTCGAGCCACGGCTCGTCGAGCAGGGCGAGGGGAACGCGCGTGGTCTTCCCCGCGCCGGGCGGCGCGGTGAGGAGCGCGCTCCGCCCCTCCGCGAGCGCGCGGCGCAGGTCGGGGAGGACCGAGTCAATGGGCAGGCAATCCATCAGAAAGGGACCAGAAAGGTGAAATCGACGCGCATCCCTTGTACAAGGAAAACCTGCTGCAAGCCAAGCGCCGGGAGGAGTATAAAAGGGAGGCGGGTGGGCTTCACGCGGGGGAGGAGAGTCGCATGGCGGCACTGACCTGGACCTGGGAGACGCCGATGAAGCCGGGCTGGTACTGGTACCGGGGGTCAGGCGAAACCGACCCGTTCATCGTCGAGGTGGACGAGTCCGGCTGCTTCCAGTGGCCGGACGGCGGCTATCAGGAGGCGAAGCTGGCCAAGGGCCAGTGGGCTGGCCCGATCCCGCCGCCTGAAGAATCGTAGGAGGAGAACACGCCGAAACGGTCGCTCTCAGAAGCGATACTGCACGCCGAATGTCATGCCCAGGGTTTCCGTGCGGCTATTGGGTTCATACGCATCGGCGAGCGCGCCCGTGGACGGCACATGGTAGAAATTCCTTTTGCTCCCGCCGATATAAATTTGCTCCCAGACGAAGCTGGTCATGAAGCTCCACCGATCGGTCCAGTCGTAGAACAGCGGCAGCCGCACAATAAAGCCAGGCTGACTATGCAGGTCGAAGGTTTGCCCCTGGATACTCGACGTTTGCGAATGCTGCATTTCGTTCACGATCACGGGAATTTTGCCGGCCGCTTCCGGAGCGAAGCGGAACCTTAAGGCGAATGCGTAATCGAGTCGTAGACCGCCGGTGAGAAAGATCCACCGGTACAATTCTTCGTTGCCGAGTTGCAGGTTCGGCGCCGTCGTCCGCTCCCACTGACGGTATCCTATGCCCAGAAAGGGCGTGACCCACAGACTCGGTGCCTGCGGTACGGTCCAGGTCCATCCTACATTGGCCTCCACCGACCAGATCGTGGCGTCGCTAAAATCCGAGAAGGGTCTTATGATGCTGCCCTGGGAAGTCTTGGCCGGGACGTCCTCCGAATACGTCACGGAGCCGCTGCTATATTCTCCCCGGAACCGTAGGTACAGGCGATTCGGTCCCTGATGCACATAGGTGCCAGCCACGCCGGGCAGCCAACCGTCCTCCCGGTCCGGCGCTTCTTCACTATAATGGAAGTGGGTGTAGAGGAACTCCACGGTCAGACTGTCCAACAACGGCTCGTCGGCCAGGACGGACAAAGGCCAGCCTGCGAGCCACATGGCACAGGTGGCTGCCAGCGCCAGAGGCCGGCTTCCTTTCGGACGATGGGGTTTGCGATCTCCCATTGACGTGGGGTCTTCACGATTTGCCGGCGGGGGACTAGCGGGCCCGATTCAGCAACCGGTTGAGCGGGACCGACCGGTCTTGCAGGGCCTTGGCCTGCTCCGCGCCGGTGACCGGCAGGACCTTGGGATCGAGCAGCCCAACCTGGGCCAGGAGCGAGGCCTGGTCCCAGTAGATGTGCTCGTGGGCGATCTCTCCGCCCTCGAACCTCATCACGACCACGACGGGCAACACCACGGGCTTTCCGGTCGGCGGGATGCCGGGCAGCATGAAGTCCAATGGCACGTCGTGGGTGAAGCGCATGATCAACTCGTCCACGACCTGGTCGCGGCCGACCGTCCGCGAGACTTGCTCCGCTTTCGTGTCGGCCGGCCACTTCCCGACGAAGTAAGTCGCGTAGAAACGCCGGACCTCCTCGGCTCCTGCGCCCCCGGTCATCGTCGGCACGTGGAGGAGGTAGGGAGTGGCGGCCATCGTCCGCATCGTCGCGTCCACGTCGTGGTCCACGAACTCGTGCGTCACATGCGCGTCGAAGACGGCGCCGAGATCATTCGAACCTGGCTGTTGTGAGGCGGTCATGGCAGTCCTCCCGTGATCGGTGCTGCAAGCGGCTAAGGTGAGGGTCAGAAACAGGATCATGAGACGATGCGGCATAGGGGAATCCTCCCTCCTGATGGAAATGCTGTCCGTCGGTGGGCCATTATGCCACAGGTTGACCGGTGGCGGAGGTTTCGCTACAACGAAAGCATCGTCATGCGGGCGTCCTCGATCCTGTTCAGCCTGAACCTTATCCTGCTGGCGGCAGCCGGCTGGTTCGCCGCTCAAGCACGAGCGCAACCGGCACCGGCGCAGGAGGCGCCGCTCGTGCAGGTTCTTCGGGCTCCTGATTGGAAGGGAGGCGTAGAGTCCTCGGAGGGCGAGTGCGGGGCCACGTCCGGGGAGTTCTCCTTTTGGGTCTATGCCACGGCGACCCGCTGCGGCGTGCCGCGCGAGCAGGCCGAGCGCGTCGTGTCGGTCCGCCAGCCGGCGCCCGGCATCGCACCGCTCACCGCGAGGGCGACGCTGCCCGGAGGCCGCTACGCCGTCTGGGTGTACGGCATGGGCCAGCCGGGCCATCCCTGGGTCATCCTCTGTGGGAAGACCTGCGTGCAGGGGGAGGTGCCGCCGCAGCCGGGCTGGGCGCTGGTCGGCTGGGTCGAAACGCGCGAGAACCAGCTCCTCTTCTTCCGGACCTGGCAGCAGCCGGAGGCCCACCGGTTGGACGTGCTAGCCGTGGTCATTTCCTCCAGCGGGGCCAAACCCGACTGGCGACCGTAAAAATGAACGGTGAAGGCTGAAGTATGAACGATGAAGTGAAGAGGGCCTGTTCCGCGTTCTGCATCATCGTTCAGCGCTTTGCGTCCACTACTCCCGAGCAAATTGGGTATCGAGGATCTTGCGCGCTTCGCGAGTGACCTGTTGCGGGTCCTGCTGGGAGGTCTGGACGATCTCCAACAGACGGTGAGTATCCGCATTATCCGGCTTGAGCCGAACCGCGCGGTTCAGCGCCTCCGCCGCGCCTGTCGGATCACCCTGTGCCATCAGCACCAGGCCGAGATCGGCATACGCCTCCGCGTCATCCGGCCTGAGCTGCGTCGCTGTGCGGAGTGCGGCGGCCGCGCCGGGCAACTCTCCGAGCGCCATCAGGGACCGGCCCAGCCAGTAGAAGGCCTCGCCGTCGCCCGGGCGCAGCCGGACGGCGGCCCGAAGCGCCTCCGCCGCGCCGGCCCAGTCGTGCCGGTCCATCAGGACGACGCCGAGCCCGCGGTAGGCCTCGGCATAGTTCGGCTTGAGCGTGATCGCGGCCCGGTACTCCTCCGTCGCTCCGGTGATGTCCCCCCGCTGGCCCAGCACTTCGCCGCGCCGGAAGTGGGTCTCGGCATCCTCGCCGGCGAACGGCGGCGCCGCCCGCAGCACCTCCCGGCTCCGGCTGAACTCTGCTTCCAAATCCGCCTCCGTCGGCCCCTCCCGTTGAGCGGCTTCTAACGGGCCGGCGGCGGCGACGATCAGGAGGACGGCAAAGCTTCGCGACCATCGCAGCATGGAGGGCATGGAGCAAATGGTACGCCTGGGGGAGCCATCGCACAAGGTAAGTTAGTGCGAACTAAGCTTTGGCGTGAGCGGTTTGGGACACCTTGGACGGGCGCTGCGCGAACTGCTAGGGCTTGGATTTGCGCTTCCGCCTGTAATAGTCCAGAAACTCCGTGGGTGAGAGAACCTTCATCCCCTGGCATTTCCCCGAGGGGAAGTGCTTGACGTTGCCGGTGATCAGACAGTGGGCCCTACCGGTCAGGGCCACCTCCGGGAACGGCTGGTCGGTTGGATCGGGAAGCGGACTCGCCAAGGGTTCGCCGGCTACAAGATAGCCATCTGCCCTGATCTGATCCAGCAGAGCATGGACGGACTCGGGTTTGAAGGGGAACTTGGGCCGGCTGAGGACGTCCTCATACTCGGTCAGGATGCGGGAGTCGAAACAGAGGGTGAGCGCATCGGAGGCCGCCATGCGCACGATCTCACCGGGTGGGCCGAACGGGGAGAGAAGGCCGGCTACGAGGACGTTCGTATCGAGAACGACCTTCACCGACGGCGGGCTTTGCGCGCCGCCCGGATTTCGGCGTTGATCTCGTCAAGCGAGAGCTTGTCGGCGTCAGCCGCTATCGCCTCCCGCTGCATCCTTTCCACGGCCGTCACGGCCCGCGAACGTCTGATGGCTGCGAGCGAGTCCTCCAGGGTGTCCTCGGACACCGCCGACAGGATCGCGATCGGCTTGCCGTTCGAAGTCAGAATCACGTCCCGTTCACGGGCCAGTTTGGACCATACTTGACCGGGGCGACCGCGGAGATCTCGTACCGTGATGAACTTCATGAGCGTCACCTCTGGGTGACGATAGGGTACACAATCGTGTGCCGTCTCGTCAAATGACAGAGGGCGCCGATTGCCTCTTCTGCGCTTACGCCGCCCGGCGGGCAGCGGCTTCCGCGCCCGGAGCCGGCTCTTCCTGGTAGAGCCAGGCGCCCGCGACGGTCGCGGCCAGGACCTCGATTAATCCGACCAGCATCGCGGTGACCAGCAGGCGCCTCGGGAACAGCATCATGGGAAACCAGGCGAGCGTGGGCAGACAATAGCCCAGGAACCACACGCCGAGCCCCGCGTACAGCGCGGTGGTCATTCCGGCGCCGAACCGCGGACGGATCGCCGCGTAGGTTCCGATCGCCGCGATCCCATACGCGAACCCCAGCATGATGAAGAACAGGACGTTCTCCGGGCTCTCGACGAGGGGCTTGCCGAGCTCCCGCATTGCCTGGCGCCACTGGGGGCCCAGGATCACTCCGTGGAGCAGCCACTCCACCACGTCGATGATGACCCCCGCAACGATCCCTCCCAGCAACACTCGGTTCCAGTTGATCGTTCCCATGGCGATCCTCCTTGGGGCGGAGTGAGAACCGATTTCCAGTGGGCCGAGGACTGGATCGAGCTTACGCCCGCCAGAAAGGCAAGTCAACGCGCGTACGCCGGTGTCAGGCGATGGCGCTGGTATGGCGCGAGCCGCCCGTGTCCGAGCGGAAGAGATGGAACAATCTGCAAAGGGAGCCTTTGAACCGCGTCGCTCCCTCCCTCATCGCCGCCTCAGTCTTCCCAACATTGCGGGGCCGCCCATCTCCGTTGGTTCAGCCGTTCGATCAATTGTTTGTCGACCTGAATCACGCACTTGGCTTCCTTGAGGCCACGCTCGCCGTAGACTGCCGCCTGGACGGTCACCGGCCATTCTTTGAGTTTGGCTAATCCATCGACAAATTGATCGAAGCGCAAAAAGTTTTGTGCGGGATCGCAGGGAGGGCCGGTTTCGTTGCAACGTACGACCTGGGGGGCAAAGTACGTTTCGTGGCTTTGTGCGCTTCCACCGCCTATGGGAAACGGCTTCGCATCCTCTGGATCCTTGTGGACGAGTTCGTCGCCTTCCGTTCGAAACAAGCCCCATTCCTGGCCCGCCTGTTCGTATGTTTTCCCGTTGAGGCTGTACCGGATCGACTCATTCTTTATCACCGCGCCGTAGTCCAATTGCCCTCTGTTCACGTAGGCCATGCGCGCTGCCAGTCTGACATAGTCCTTGGCTTGCCCCGGGTAGCGGTGAGCTCGAATCAGAACCTGGCTCGGTGCAAACAGCCGGACCTCAGGTCCGCGGAAGAATCCGTAGAGTTGATAAACAATCCCCCCGAGCGACAAGAGGAAGGCGGCGAATGCAAGAATGTCGGTTTTCCGCTCTATTTCGATTCCGAAAAATCTCATGCTCTTCTACCGTTCCGCGCCGCTTCTGCCCGCTTTGTCCGCCTTTCTTTCGATTACACCGGTTGAAGGTGGCTCGGGGGGCGGCATCAATGCTGCCGGCTCTGAGTCCATGGTCGGCGCTGTTGAGAAGGAGGCGGGGGGTGAGCCTTTGGGTTTCCGAGGTTTGTCAGGGGCGCCAGGGGTGCCTGGCGGGTCCGGCGCAGGCATCTTTTGCGGGTCAGAAGGAGAGCCCTCCATTGAGGTTAGCGGTGGATCTGGCGGGGGCATGGGGGCAGGTGGAATTGGCGCGGGCATTTCCGCGAAAGCCAAGGTGGAAATGACGGCCAAGCCACAAAGTCCGATCGCGCCAGCGATTCCCAGGGCCGTCGGTTTCATGGGACACCTCCTGTTTGGCCTATTCCGAACGATTGGGTCGTTCAGTTCTTGCGAACCGAAGTCACCTTCGATCGGGCGGAACGCGGACAGATGCCGTTGGCGGGGTACGCATAACCAACTGAGCCAGTGCTGCTGGATTTGACCGGTTGGGAGGAGGCTCGTGCGACGATCGAGGTCCGAGCGATCGCAAACAGGACGGGGAGCAACAGGACCTGGCCACCGTGCAGCGTCATGCCGCGGGCCTCCCGGTTCCGTCCATCGGCATCGGGCTCCCGGCGTGGGAAGCCTGATTAGGTACTCGATCGGGACGCTCAGACCATACGCCGGTGGCGCGGGTAAATCAACCTGCGTATGTGCTTCGACCGCCGTGCCCTCTTGTTTGGAAGGGGCATGGGGAAAAGGTCCGGTCGGGGCCTACCCGGTTGTCCGAGCAAGCCCCTTCGGAATCGGGGAGCTACTGACGCGGGCCGCGCGATTCGTGGAACCGGCGAGGCTGCCGCCGGTGGTGCCTGCCGTTGTGAGCGGCCTCCGTCGGATGCGCCGCGTGGGAAGCGTGGGGCGCGTGGGCGTACCCTGGCGCCTGGCTTCCGGCGGCGGTCGGCACCGGCCGGCCCAGAAGCTTCTCGATCGAGCGGATCTGGTCGCGGTCGTCCGCCGTCACGAAGCTAGTGGCGCGGCCCTCGGTCTTCATCCGCGCCGTCCGGCCGATCCGATGCACGTAGTCCTCCGGGCAGTTGGGCAGGTCGTAGTTGATGACGTGGGCGATGTTCGCCACGTCGATCCCCCGGGCCGCGATGTCCGTGGCCACGAGGATCCGGTACTTCCCGCGCCGGAACCCTTCGAGCGCCGAGCGGCGCTGCGAGAGCCGGCGATCCCCGTGGATCACGGCGACCCGGTGCCCGGACTGCTCCAAAGTCCGCCCCAGCCGGTCGGCCCGGTGCTTCGTCCTGGTGAAGACCAGCACGCTCTCGCCCGGCTCGTTCAGCAGCTTGAGCAGGAGGGGCGTCTTCGCGTCGGGCGTCGTGTGGTGGACCGTCTGCGTCACGCCGGCCGCCGGCGTCGCCGGCTTGCCCACCATGACCCGCACCGGGTTCTTCACGGAGACGCGGGCGAGGGCGCCCAGGTCGGTCGGCATGGTCGCCGAGAAGAGCAGCGTCTGCCGCTCCTCCGGGAGCGCGTCCAGGATCTGGTTGAGTTGGGGGGCGAAGCCCATGTCGAGCATCCGGTCCGCCTCGTCGAGCACCACGGTCGAGAACTGCGCCAGGTTGATGGTGCCGTTCCACATGTGGTCGAGCAGGCGGCCGGGCGTCGCGACGATGATCGGCGGCCGGTGGCGCAGCGCCCGGATCTGGGCCTGCATGTCCTCCCCGCCCACGATCACGGCGGCGAAGATCCGCCGGTGCCGGCCGAGCTTCTCCACGGTCTGCTGGATCTGGATTGCCAGCTCCCTGGTCGGGGCCAGGATCAGCCCGCGCGGGCCATGCCCGTGGGCGTGGAGCGGTTCGCCCGGTTTGCCGGCCAGCCGTTCGATCATCGGGATGACGAAGGCGGCCGTCTTGCCGGTGCCGGTCTGGGCACAGCCGAGCACGTCGCGCCCCTGCAGGCCGGCCGGGATGGCTTGCGCCTGGATGGGCGTAGGCTCGGCGAAGCCCGCCTCGGCGATGGCCCGCAGCGTGGCTTCGGACAGGCCGAGCGAGTGAAAGGTGATCGGAGGTGTAGCCGTAGCAGTCGTCTGCACAGAAAGACTCCTTTATCGAGGTAATCGCATGAACACTGGGTCAGAGAGCTGAGGGAGGCAGAATCGGGAGGGAGTCCGCTCCGAGCAGGAGTCTGATAGCGATGCGATTGTGGGGTCCGGCTTGTAGGGCCGTCACGGTCGCCGGACCATTCGACGGTGACGGAGCAGAGTATACAGGACAATTCCTTAGAAGTCAACCGGCGGCTGTTCGCACAGCCCCGCCGGTCGCGGCGGCACCTTGGGGCCCAGCCCTTCCGCGGCCAATCTGAGACGATCGGCGGCTCCCTGTCTGGACAGCCGGTGCAGGAGGAGCCGCAGGAGGGTGGCGGCGGCCCGGGTGATCTCGGACCGGCACATCTTGCTGGCGGCCCGGAGGCGGTCTTCGAACACGATCGGGACCTCCCGCAGCCGAAAGCCCATGAGCTGGCTGAAGTAGGTCATTTCGACCTGGAAGGCGTAGCCGTTCGAGCGGATGTCGAGGTGGTCCAACGCGGCGAGCAGCTCCCGCCGGTAGCACCGGAATCCGGCGGTCGCGTCCATTACCGTGAGGCCGAGCAGCCGGCGGGCGATGTGGTTGGCCGTGCGGCTCAGCAGGAGGCGGAACGGGCACCAGTTCTTCACCCCGCCGCCGGCGCTGTAGCGACTCCCGATCACGAGGTCGGCTTCTCTCGCGGCGTGGAACAGGTCGGGCAGGGACTCGGGACGGTGGGAGAGGTCGGCGTCCATCTCCACGAAGCAGTCGTACGGCTCCTTGAGCAGGAGGCGGAAGGCCTGCCGGTAGGCGGACCCCAGGCCCAGCTTGCCCGGCCGATGCAGCACGCGCAGACCGGGATGTCCGGCGCGCAGGGACTCGAGCAGCTCGCCCGTGCCGTCCGGGGAGTTGTCGTCCACGAAGAAGAGATCGGGACGAGCCGGCAGCGCGAGGCAGCGCTCGATCAGCGGGAGCACGTTCGCGCGCTCGTTGTACGTGGGGATGACGACGACGGTATGCATGGGATGATCGCGCTCGATCTTCAAGCGGGCGGATCATATCACGGCGTGCCGATTTGCGGAGAGGGAAATCGCGTTTGTGCGCGGCCGGTCGGCGAGGAGGATGGCGAACAGCAGCAGCATCGCCACGGTGAAGGGGTGATAGCTCAGCAACACGGCGAACTTTGGCTTGCCGAGCAGCTCGTAGTTGAGCAGGTCCACCAGCACGACGTAGGCGCCCAAGGCCGCCCAGGCGGGTCGGCCCAACCCCCCTCCGCTTCGGGCGTCCGCCACGATCAGGTAGAGGGCCGGCACGAGCCAGACCAGGTGCTGCACCCACGTGACCGGAGAGAACAGCAGCGCGAGGATCAGCACCAGGCTGCACTCCTTCGGCCAGGCCGGATCGCCAGGCCCTCCGTAGGGACGGCGCGCGTGCCAGCCCAGCAGGGCCAACAGCCCCGCCATGGCGACCGTCGCCGCCGTCTTGGCCGCGGGAAGGGAAAGATCCAGCATCGGGACGTAAGCCGGGTCGTCGCGACGGAGCGGGTGGTCTTCCGGCAGGATCGTCAGGTATCGCGTCAGCGCCAGCCGGAGCGACTGGTTTCTGACGCGCTGCTCGTTCTCGACGGTCACCGGCCTGTCACGCCCCACGAACGAGCCGGCCGCGACCTCGATCCATTCCTTCTGATGGCTCCACCAGCTCCCCGCTCCCATCCAGACCATGGGCAGCGCGATCCAGAACAGGGCGGCCGCGGCCGTCAGGCCGGCGAGCCGCCACTGACGCTTCCAGAGAAACAAGGGCAGGAAGAGCGCGGGGGTGACTTTGAGCGCCGTGGCCAGGCCGAACCACAGCGCCCCCGTCCCTTCGCGTCCGCGCCAGACCGCATAGATGCCGCCGGTCAACATGGCCAGCAGGATCAGGTGGGGGCCTCCGTCGTCCAGGTCCTGGAGGATGAACGGGAAGGCCAGCAACACCGTCAGCGCCGCGAGCGTGAAGCCCTCCCGTCCGGCCGCTTCCAGCCTGGCCCGGACCATCCGATGCAGCAGCGCGAACGTGAGACACAAGGCGGCGACGGCGATCGCGTACCGGAGGGCCATGCCGGTCGCCCGGTCGAACCACGCGAGCGGGGCGAAGTACATGGCCGCGGCCGGCATGTAGGGGTGGCAATAGCCGCCGGCATACAGGTACTCGCCGGTGAGAAACCGTCGCCCGACCTCTCGGTGCACGTCGAAATCCCGGAAGCGGGCCACGCGCAGGAAGGCGATCACGTACCCGTAGACGGCGGCGCCGATCAGACATGCGACGGGCAGCCATCGCTGCACCCAGGGCCGTGACAGAAAACGATCCAGCATCGTGCGCGATGGATCTAACGGGGATTGGAACGGGCAGGATCGGAATCAGTATACGGAGTCGGCCCGTGGGACACAAGGGCGATACGGGTTCAACGCCGCAAACGGCCTCGCCCGATTCTCGCCTAGGACTTGCCCCAGAGCTCTTCCAGCCGCTGGGCTCGGCCGCAGTTGTGCTTGTAGAACTTGTAGCGGATCGGATTCTTCTTGTAGAAGTCCTGGTGGTACTCCTCGGCCTGGTAGAACGGCGAGGCCGGGACGATCTGCGTGACGACCGGCTCCTTGAACGGCTTGGTCTGCTCGACCTTCCGCTTGGACTCCTCCGCCAGCCGTTTCTGCTCCTCGTCGTGGTAGAAGACCGCCGAGCGGTACTGGTTCCCCCGGTCGCAGAACTGCCGGTCCGGCGTGGTCGGATCGATGTTCCGCCAGAAGACGTCCAGGAGCCTGGCGTAGCCGATCTTAGCCGGGTCGTAGAGCACCTCGACCGACTCGGCGTGTCCCGTCCCGCCGGCCGACACCTCCTCGTACTTCGGATGGGCCACCCGGCCGCCCGTGTAGCCGGACGTGACCGAGACGACCCCCTCGACCTTCTCGAACGCTTCTTCCATGCACCAGAAACAGCCGCCGGCGAAGGTGGCCTTGGCCGGCTTGCCGCTCTCCGCGGCCAGGCCGGCTCCGGCGGCAAGCAGCAGCGCGAGGCAGAGCCCTGTGAACGAACCGGTGGTCTTCATGGCGTGATCCCTCCCTGCTCGTGAGTCGCAGATCGGGCTGGACCCTTACAGGAAGGCGTGAGGGCGGCTTACTTGCCGTGGCACTTTTTGTATTTCTTGCCGGAACCGCAGGGGCAGGGGTCGTTGCGGCCGATCTTCTCGCCGGTCCGGTGGACGGTCTGCGGGGCGGCCGGCTCTTCGCCGCGGTTGAGCACGAGCCGGGGCGGGGCGGCGGGGCGGGCGATCTCCACGGCCGGCCGCTCGGCCCTGACGGGCTGCACGCGGAAGAGCCGTTCCAGCGCGTCCGCCTGGATCCGCTGCATCATGGCCGAGAACATGTCGAAGCCTTCCCGCTTGTACTCGAGCAGCGGGTCCTTCTGGCCGTAGCCGCGCAGGCCGATGCCGTCCCGGAGCTGGTCCATGGCCAGCAGGTGATCCTTCCAGTGGTGGTCAATCACCTGGAGGAGCAGCATTTTCTCGAGGTAGCGCAGCAGCTCCGTCCCGAGGGCCTGCTCCTTCTGCTGGTAGGCGCGCCGGACCCGGTCGAGCAGCTCCTCGCGCAGGGCGTCCCGGCCCAGGCTCTTCAAGTCCGCGACCTCGCCGTTCCCGGCCGCCTCCGCGGGCCGGTTCAGGTCGATCGCGAACTGGGCGTGGACCGCCTCGGTGAGGCCGGCGAAGTCCCACTCCTCCGGATACTGCTCCTCGGGACAGTAGACGTTCACCATCGAGTCCACGACCTCGGCCATCATGTCGCGGACCTCCTCGCTGAGGTCGTCGCCCGTGAGGATCATGCGCCGGTGCTGGTAGATCACCTCGCGCTGCTTGTTCATCACGTCGTCGTATTCGAGGAGCTGCTTGCGGATCTCGAAGTTGTGGGCCTCGACCTTCGTCTGGGCGTTGGCGATCGCGCGGGTGACCATCCGGTGCTCGATCGGCACGCCCTCCTCCATGCCCAGCTTGAGCATGAGGTTGGAGATGCGCTCGGAGGCGAAGATGCGGAGCAGGTCGTCCTCCAGCGAGAGGTAGAAGCGCGAGGAGCCGGGGTCGCCCTGCCGGCCCGCCCGGCCGCGGAGCTGGTTGTCGATGCGGCGGCTCTCGTGCCGCTCGGTGCCGAGGATGTGCAGTCCCCCCAGCGCGACGACATCCTGCTTGTCCCTCTCGCAGTCGGCCTTGATCTCCTCGAAGGCCTTCCGCTTCTGCTCCTCGGTCAGCTTGCCTTCCTCGTCCTGGTAGAGGATACGCTTGAAGAGGAAGTCCGGGTTGCCGCCGAGCAGGATGTCGGTGCCGCGACCGGCCATGTTCGTGGCGATCGTGACCGCGCCCTTGCGCCCGGCCTGGGCGATGATCTCCGCCTCCTTCTCGTGGTACTTGGCGTTGAGCACGTTGTGCCTGATGCCGTGCCGCTTGAGGTGGCCGGCCAGGCGCTCCGACTTCTCGATCGAGATCGTGCCGACCAGCACCGGCTGGCCCCGCTCGTGGCAGTCCTTGATCTCCTCGACGATCGCCTCGAACTTCTCCTTCTCGGTCCGGTACACGACGTCCGCGTAGTCCGTGCGGATCATCGCGCGGTTGGTCGGGATCACGTTCACGTCGAGGTTGTAGATCTTCGCGAATTCGCCCGCCTCCGTGTCCGCGGTGCCGGTCATGCCGGCCAGCTTGGCGTACATGCGGAAGTAGTTCTGGAACGTGATCGAGGCGAGGGTCTGGTTTTCGTTGGCGATCTTGACCCCTTCCTTGGCTTCCACGGCCTGGTGCAGGCCGTCGCTCCACCGGCGGCCCGGCATGAGGCGGCCGGTGAACTCGTCCACGATGATGACTTCGCCGTCCTTCACGACGTAGTCCACGTCGCGCTTGTAGAGCGCGTGGGCCTGCAGGGCCTTGATCACGTGGTGGACCAGGTCCAGGTGGGCGAGGTCGTAGAGGTTGTCCACGCCCAGGAGCTTCTCGACCCGGGCGTTGCCTTCGTCGGTCAGCGCGGCGGTCTTGGTCTTCTCCTCGATCGTGTAGTCCCGCTCGAGCTTGAGCTGCGGGATGATCGCGTTGATCCGGTAATAGAGGTCGGTGTTCTCCTCCGTGGGGCCGGAGATGATCAGCGGCGTGCGGGCCTCGTCGATCAGGATGCTGTCCACCTCGTCCACGATCGCGTAGTTCAGCTCCCGCTGCACGCACTGGCCGATGTCGGTGACGATCAGGTTGTCGCGCAGGTAGTCGAACCCGAACTCGTTGTTGGTTCCGTAGGTGATGTCCGCCCGGTAGGCCTCCGGCCTCGTGCAGGGGCGCAGGTGCTGGAGCCGCTTGTCCGGGGCGTCGTAGGCCGGGTCGAAAAAGAAGGAGGCGTCGTGCTGGATCACGCCGACCGAGAGGCCCAGCGCGTGGTAGAGCGGGCCCATCCACTGGGCGTCGCGCTTGGCCAGGTAGTCGTTGACCGTGACCAGGTGCACGCCCTTGCCCGTGAGCGCGTTCAGGTAGAGCGGGAGCGTGGCGACGAGGGTCTTGCCCTCGCCGGTCTTCATCTCGGAGATCTTGCCCTGGTGGAGGACCATGCCGCCCAGGAGCTGCACGTCGAAGTGCCGCATCGCGAGGCGGCGCTTGGACATCTCCCGGCAGACGGCGAAGGCCTCCGGCAGCAGGTCGTCCAGCGCCTGGCCGTCCGCCAGCCGCTTCTTGAACTCCTCGGTCTTGTCCCGGAGAGCCTGATCGGACAAGGGGGCGAGGGATGTCTCCAGGCCGTTGATCTGGGCGACGATCGGCCGCAGCCGGTTGATTTCCCGGTCGTTCTTGCTGCCGAAGAGGGCGTTGAGCAGGCGAACCAGCATCAGCTAACCTGTTCTGACTACAGACGGATTTGTCCGACCATCCGGCAGTATACAGGAATTCCCACGCGAAGCAAAATCGGCAAAGGCCCTCCTGCACCGCTCATTGATTTCGCCCGTCGCTCCGTCTTATAGTCCGGCGCAGGAGCGTCGCCGCGGGATGGCCGGGGAGCCACGGATTCGGAGATCAAGAGGAGGATTCGCCGCACTGGCGGTCTCGGCGCTCGTCGCGCTGGCTCAGCCGCCAGCCGCCGCCGGCCAGCCGGCCCAGGCTGACGCGGGCAAGCGGCAGGTGGAGCAGGGCGCGAAGCTCTACCGGGACGGGAACTACGACGGAGCCCTCTCGACGCTCAAGAAGGCCGTCGAGCTCCAGCCCCGTTCGGCCGAGGCCCATTACTTCCTCGGGCTCGTGTATTTCAACGGCAAGCGCCAGCCGGCGCAGGCCGTGGAAGAGATCAAGAAGGCCATCCAGTTCAAGCCCGACTATGCGTCGGCCTACTACGATCTGGGTCTCATCTATCAGGCGCAGGGCAAGCGCACGGACGCCGAGCAATCGCTGAAGCGGGCGATCGAGCTGGCGCCGCGCAACGAAGAAGTGCGCTTGGCCCTGGCCCGGCTCTACGAGCGCAACCGCGACACCGACTTGGCGATCCGGGCCTATCAGGACCTGCTGGCCCTCAAACAAGACCACACCGGCGCCCTGTACAGCCTGGGCTACCTCTACGAGAGCCTCGGCGACCACGACCGGGCCAGCGAGATGCTGGTGCGGCTGACACGCGCCGATCCGGGCCATCCGGACGGCTGGTACCTCCTGGGACGGATCGCGGAGAAGGAAAACCAGTTGGCCGAGGCCGCCGACTACTACAGGCAGGCCGTCGCAGCCAAGCCGGACCTGGTGGACGCTCACTACAACCTGGGCTTCATCTACCGGAGCCTGGACCGGAAACAGGAGGCGGCCAAGCAGTTCCTGGAGGTGATCCGGTTGAGACCCGAGTACGCCGAGGCCCACATGAACCTCGGCGTCGTCTACACGGGGCTCAACCAGTTGGACGACGCGGAGCACGAGTACGACGTCGCCGTCAATTTGAAGCCGGGGCTGGCGGAGGCCCACTACAACTTCGGCGTGTTCTACGAACTGCACAAGAAGGACGTGGGCAAGGCCCTGGTCCATTACCGCAAGTACTTGGAATTGGGCGGGACGGACGAGCGGGTGGAGCGGATCGTCGGGCAATCGAAAAAATGAGGCGGGCTCGTTCCGGTCTTGGCGCTGGGGAAAATCGCGACGTTCCTGTCCAAGTCCCTGGACAACTTTCGGGACATGCCGGCAAGGTTACTGGGGCGGAAAGACGGCGCGGCGCCAGCGGAACCTCGCGTCTCCACTGGGGAGGGGAGTTCGACTCGTCTTCCGCTGGGTCAGGGCATGCCGCTTGCTGCTTGACGCGGCGGTGAAGCCCGGCTACCATACCGCCTCGCAGTTGGCGCCGGTCATGATGCATCGGATGATCTTGCGGAAATCTCTCACAATCGGCCTCGTCTCGGTGCTCTTGCTTCTGGCCGGGACGATGTATGCCCGGGCCGTGGCGCATGAGGCTCACCATGCGCACCATCAGGCCCGCACGCACGCGACGGCCTTGTGCGCCTGGATGTGCACGGCCGGGACCGGGCTCGACGCGCACGAGGTGATTCTCGCTCCCGCTCCCCGCCCGCTCGTCGCGCTCTCTCTGCCGTTCTCCGACGATCCCGTCAGCGTCACCGGCTCGACCTCCCTCTCCCGCGCCCCTCCGTCCCTCTTCGCGTAGCCGTTCCGTTTTGAGCTGAGATCCGGAAGTCGGGCTTGGCCCTTGCCGATCGGCGCAGAGGCTCGCCTCCCCGGCGTTTCCGGTCCGCATCCGTAGCTCCCCGGCTCTCCCGTCCTGGGCGGCCTGGGAGCTCGCAGCTAAGGAGAGACACCATGGGTAGGCAGTTGTTCCGGACGATCATCGTCATGGCGGCGCTCGCGCTCGGCATCCTCGCCCAGTCCGGGGAGGCGACGTGGGCGATGGGCTCGCGGCCGCCCGCTGTCGGTATGCCCGCCGAGGACTTCACGCTCACGGATCTCGCGGGGCGACCGCACCGGCTCAGCGAGTATCGCGGCAAGGTCGTGCTGTTGAACTTCTGGGCGACCTGGTGCAAGCCCTGCACGACCGAAATGCCCGCGATGCAGGCCGTGTACGACCGGTTGAAGGACCGGGACTTCGTGGTGCTGGCGGTCAACGAGCTCGAAGACGTACCCAAAGTGCGGGAGCACATCCGGACCTACGCCCACACCTTCCCCGTCCTGCTGGACACGGACAACCGGGTGGCGAACATGTACGGGGTCTTCGGGCTGCCGGTCAGCGTGTTCATTGACGAGTACGGCGTCGTGCAGGAGTACATCAAGGGCGGCTTGCTGACCGAGCAGAAGATCACCGAGACGGTCACCAGGCTGCAGGAGAAATCCGCGCCCAAGGCCGCCTCTTTGCGGTGACGATGAACCGGAGCCTGAAACAGACTTTCGTCCTGGGCCTGGTCGCCGGGCTCCTGCTCCTGGGAGGGCTCGGGGCCGCTCAGGCGACCACCCACGCGCTGCACCATGCGCACCACCAGGCCGCCACGCACGCGACCGCGTTCTGCTCGTGGCTCTGCGCGGCGGGGCAGGGCGCGGAGGCCCAGGCCGTCTGGCTGGCCGTGGACCGTGCGCCCTCGGCCCCGGCCGTGCTCTCCGTCGAGCAGGCGGTCTCCAGCCCGACGCTCCGCCTGACCCTCACCCGCGGCCCGCCCATCCTCTCCCGCTGAGTCTCGTTTCCCCAACCGCAACGTGAATCCCAGTCGCTCCGGCCGTGCCCGGGAGCGTCCGGCCGTGCCGGACTCCCCGTGCTGCTCCGGAACGACCGGGCGCGACCGCTCGCAGGCCGGGGCCTGCTTGCGGCGCGGAAGATTCTGTGAAAGGAGAGGACGTGAACCGACAATTCAGTCGCATCGTTTCCGGTCTTTTGATCGGCCTGGCTGCGGCTTGGGCCGTCCAATTCCCCTCGCGAGCCGAGGCGGCCTGCGGCAGCGTGACTTGCTTCATCGTGATCGGGTCGCAGCAGCAGATTCCGCAAAAGGGCCTGCTGACCGTGAACATGTTCTATACCTTGACGCCCATGAGCTTGCAGAGCGGGACCACCGGCGTGATCCCGGCCGTCGATCAGGATCGGCGTCGGTTGATTTTGGACCACCATCGTGAGACCAGGACCATCACCCAGACCGCCACGTTGGACCTGAACTACGGCGTGACGGACCGGTTCGGAATCGAAGTCACGATTCCGTACCTGAGTCGGTCGCACCACCACATTGACGGGCTCGGTGAGGCCAACGGGGGAGCGGGCAACAACATCGATTTCTACGACAACGGGCTCGGGGACACCAGGATCACTCTCAAGTACAACGTGCTGCCCACGCTCACCAGCATGGTCGTGACGGGGTTCGGGGTGGAGCTGCCCACCGGCAAGTACAACTCCCGGGACGCGGCGAACGGCGTGATGGAGGCGCCGACGCAGCTCGGCCGGGGCCAGGTCGGCCTGATCGGGTCCGTCTACCAGACCTATGAGCTGATTCCGCACCGGCTGAACCAGTTCTCGTTCGCGAGCTACCGGCACACCTTCCGGAACAACGCCGGCTACCAGTTCGGCGACGAGTACACGTTGAACGCGGGGTTCAACCTCGTCACGTTCCCCTGGCTCACGCTGACGAGCCAGGTCAACTACCGGTATCTGGTCCACGACAACATGAGCGCGTCGCTGTTCCGGTCCGCGACGCCGAGCGATACTCCCTATCCGGACGATCCGATCGCGATCGACCGCAACATCAAGGACCGGCGCGTGCCCAACACCGGCTCGACCTACCTGGCCTACACGCCCGGCTTCCAGATCAGCATCGACGACACGACCTCGCTGTATTTCTACTCCCAGATTCCAGTCGCGCGCGACTTCAACAACAACCTAGCCCAGGACGTGAGCTTCACGTTCGGGCTCACGAAGTACTTCCAGCTCGTCAAGCCGTCGTCGTAGCGTCTGCGGGAGGAAAGTTCGAATGCGCATCAGTTGAAACGAGGAGCGAGGCGTGAACGCAGCGGCGCAGACAAGGGGGGAAGCTCGGTCCCACGTCCAGGGGTGGACGGCTTCCGTCCTGTTCCACGGCCTGGCTGTGGCAGGGGCGGTCTTTCTCTTGAGTGACTTGCGCTTGGTCCCGAAGCCGGAGCCGTTCAAGTGGAACGTGGCGCTGGTGGAGCGTCCCAAGTCCAAGCCGATGGACCAGCCTGTCCAGACCCAGTCCAAGCCGGCCCCGGCGAAAAGGACTCCGGTTGCGCCGCAACCGGTCGAGCCGGAGCCCGTTGTGCAGACCGTTGCGACGGTGGAGACAGTCAAGCCGGTCATCCGGGAGACTGCCATTCAGGAGACTCGTGAGGTGGCGCCGGTCGTGCGGAAGACCGTCCCTGTCACGACGACGGTGGCTCAACCGGCCCAGACCATCCGGACCGTGGGGCCGTCCCGGCCGGCGATGACTGAGACCGTGACGGCAGGAGCCCCTGCCGTGACTCAAGCGATACGGGCGCCCAGCCAGCCGGCCGGCACCACGACGGTCGTGGAGGCTGAGCCGGCGGCTCCCGCAGTCCAGCAGCCGGTGGCGATGCAGACCGCCCCGCAGGTACTGGCTCGGGCCGAGACGACTCCTCTTCCCGGGAGCCGGCTTGTTGTCAAGGAGGAGCCGGCTCCGGTGCCGGTCGCACGGGAAACGGAAGCGGCCCAATCGTCACCGGTCATCCAAGAGGCGACGGTCCGCGCACTGCCGGTCCGACCCGCACCAGCGGCGAAAGCCGATTACGGCTGGTTGGCGCAGTCGCTGTGGGATCGGGTCGCGCGCATCAAGCGCTATCCGCACCAGGCCCGGGCCCGGCACTTGGAGGGGAGAGTCGTGGTGCGGGCGGTGATCCGGGAAGACGGGCATCTCGGAACCGTCGAGGTGGCGGAGAGCTCCGGCCATACGATCCTGGACGACGATGCGCTGGAGATCATCAGGCGGGCCTGCCCGCTGAAGCTCCGGTATCCGCTCGGCCGCCCGGAAGTGGTCGTGCAGGTGCCGATCCACTACCGGTTGGAACGGTAAAGCTCGGACAGGTGTCCAAGGAGGTTCCAATCATGGTCAGCCGACGCGGATGGAAGTCGCTCATAGGGGCTGGCTTGGCCGCCCTCGGTGGGGCGGCCCTGGCTGTGGCCGCAGAGCCGATCCCGCCGAATGCCGAGCTCGCCTTGGGCCAGAAGGTGACCGTCGAACACCAGGCGAAATCCGTCACGGGGCCCTCGGTGGCTGTTGACGAGCGGGGCACGGTGCACCTGGCCTGGATGCAGGAGGACAGGCAGAACGGCCAGGAGGTGCGCTCGGTCCGTTATGCCCGGATGAGCCAGCCGAGTGCGTCCTTGGGCACGGCCGTTCAAGTCAACCGGCCGGAGGAGTCCCCCTACTGGCGCCAGGAGGCTCCGGCCCTGGCGGTGAGCGGCGACGCGGTGTTCCTCACCTGGGCCTCGACCCATCCGAAGGCCGGCCCCGACAAGCCCTTCGCCAGCGAGCTGCGCCTCAGCCGATCCACGGACGGCGGGCAGACCTTCCTGCCCTCCGTGCTCGTGAACGACGACGGCCAAGCCATCGTGCACAGCTTCGATGCGCTGCGCCTCGGGCCGGACGGCACCCTCCACGTTTCCTGGATCGACGGGCGCGAGGGGAAGAAGGAGCCGGGGACCTACGCCGCGCGATCCGGCGACCACGGGCGGACGGTCGGCAAGAACCGGAAGGTGGACGAGAACACCTGCGTCTGCTGCCGGACCTCCCTGACGACCGCGCCGGACGGCACGGTCTATCTCGCCTGGCGGAAAATCTTCGAAGGGAACGTGCGGGAAACCGTCGTCGCCCGTTCGAACGACGGAGGACGCATCTTTTCGGAACCGGTGGTCGTCGGCCACGACCGATGGGTCTTTCCCGGCTGTCCGCACCGGCCGGCGTCGATTGGGGTGGACCGGCAGGGCCGGCTCTACGTCGTCTGGTACACGGAGGGGGCCGACGAGACCCCTGCGATTTACCTGGCCTACTCCGACGACGGAGGCCGGACCTTTTCGGCCAAGCGGGCCCTGAACGTCTCCAGGGGAACCTTCCCCGACCATCCGCAAATGGCGGTGGACGGCCAGGGTCGCCTCCTCGTGGTCTGGGAGGAGCAATCGCCGGTTCGGCGCGAGGTGGTGCTGAGCTACTCGCCTGACCGGGGCGCGACTTTCAGCAAACCGGTGAGACTGAACGAGAAGAAGGGGCAGAGCCCGGTCGTGGCGGTGAATGAGCAGGGGCTGGTGGCCATGGCCTGGCTGGAGCATGCGATGCCCGGCCACAAGACGGTGATCCAGACGGCGCAGCTCCCTTCGCAGCGGACCGCATTGAATGCCCCCATGGACTCGCAGTGATGATCCGGTGCGTCCTTCGTCCTTTTTTACGGTTGACCCTCTGGCTCGGGCTGGCGGGATTTCTGATCGGGTCGCTCTCCGCGGCCGGACCGACCGTGGATCCGCTGGTTGCGCTCAAGATCAGCCGGGCCGGAGCAGGAGTGGAGACGCCGGCCTTTAGCCTGAATCAGCTTGACGGGTCGGTGGTCCGCTCTCAGGACCTGGCCGGCAAGGTCCTGCTGCTCAACTTCTGGGCGACCTGGTGCGGGCCGTGCAAGGAGGAGATGCCGTCGCTGGATCGGCTGCGGCGACAGTTCGATCCACGGGAGTTCGTGCTGCTCGCGGTGACGGCGGATCGGCAGCGGGACGGGATCAAGGCCTTCTTGAAGCATCTGGGGCTGGATATTCCCGTGCTGTTCGACGAAGGCCAAGAAGTCTCCGCGGCCTTCATGGTGCGGGGCCTTCCCACGACCGTGCTGATCGGGAAGGATGGAAAGACCGTCGGGCGGGCTGTGGGCCCCCGTGCCTGGGACAGTCCCGAAGCCGTCGCCCTGGTCTCCAGCCTCGTGCGCCAATGAAACGGCTGATCCCATACCTGATTCTGGGGCTGGTGGCGGTCCAGGTCATCCTGGCTGTCGCCGCGGCTGCCTGCCTTTTCGACCATGCGGCGTCCCACCATGCAGGCCATCACCACCAGTCCAAGGCCCACTCCACACTCTGTGCCTGGGCCTGTCAGGCGAACCCCGGTTCTGGCTTCGCCGAGACTGCCCTGCCGGTCCAGCCGATCCTGCTCGCGCTGTTCTTTCTGTCCGTCTCCGTTTCCACCCTGTCTGGGTTCCGCCTCTATCATCTCGCTCCCCGCGGCCCGCCCTTCCTCGACTGACCGCGTCGTCACTCATCCCCGAAAGCAGGCAGCGAACAGCTAGTAGCACTGTGCTGTTCGCTACTCGCCGCTCGCTATTTTTGAAACGAGGAGGAGCGTATGACCGCGTGCGTCGTTCGTCGCGGCCTGATTCTGGCCGTATTGTTCATGAGTTCGTGGATTTGGTGGGACGGGCCGAGCTGGGCTCAGGAGCAGACTCCTGTTCCCCAGCCCCAGGCGGAGAAGGCCCGACGGAAGGAGAAACTGGAAAAGCAACTGAAGCAGATCCTGGAGGAGCTGGACGAGCTTCAGCATGAGGAGCAGCCGGCCGAGGGCGGGCGGGCTCCCGAAGGCCCCAGCATCATCAAGGGCCGGGTCGAGCCGGAAGAGCCGGGCGCCGCGCCGGAAATGGAACTGACGGATGTGAGCATCGTCAGCGATCGCATTCAGAAGCATCCGGAGGGTATCTCGCTCTCGACAGCCCCCCGATCCGAATATGATTCCCAGCCCACGCGACACATGCGCGAGTCCTTGGAGTCGCTGCCCGGCGTGATCGTCCGACAAGCGAACGGGCCTCGAGATTTTAGCATCTCGATTCGCGGCTCAGGGGTCAAGACCACGTTCGCGATCAGAGACCTCAAAATGTACGAAGACGGGATCATCCAAACGCAGTCCGATGGGTTGAGTCGAATGGACCTGCACGATCCGTGGTTTATGAAGAGCGTGGAGGTCACCCGAGGCGCGTCCTCTTCGCTGTACGACAACTATGCGCTGGGGGGGATGGTGCATTTTAAGACTCGGCGTGGCCGCGACATCAACGGCGCGGAGTCGTTCTTCGGCGTCGGCTCGTACGGCTTTCAGAAGTATGCCTTTGCCGCCGGTCAGGAGACCAAGAACACCGATATCGCCATGTTCGCCAGCCAGGTGGCTGAGGACGGGTACATCCAGCACAGCGGCTACACCACCCAAAGCCTCAATTTCAATTTCCGCTTCAAAATCGACGACAAGCAAAGCCTCTACTTCAAGGCCATCACGAATTGGCTCGACACGCAGGTGCCGACCCGGTTGACGCTCGCGCAGTTTGCGAGCAATCCACGGCAGGCCGGCGGGACCACGT
The DNA here is from genome assembly GCA_040757595.1 of Nitrospirota bacterium. Lineage (NCBI taxonomy): Bacteria > Pseudomonadati > Nitrospirota > Nitrospirota bacterium. The sequence goes on from JBFLWP010000006.1 coordinate 77,443, forward strand.
GCACCTCCACGTCTTGCAACAATGCCTTGCTCTTGGGACAGCGGCGGCTGGACCGGAGGACGATCATCGGCGGCTTCTACGAGCGACAGCTCAATGCCAACACCGTGCTGACGGTGGAAGCCGATTACGATGTCAAGGATATCCATCAGACGTTCTCGCAAATCAACGACGCCGTGAATCCCAACTGGAAGCATTACGCCGACCTGCGGCACGACGGGCGCCTGGCGGGCATGCCGCTCAAAAGCTATGTCGGGTTTTTCGTCAACAACATGGAACAGGACTCGAACTCTTTTGCCAATTCCAACGACGGCACCGGTACGCGGGGAGTCCTGCGGCAAAACAGCCGCGGCACGATTCGGAATATCGGCGGGCGTTTTCGCGAGGAATTGGAGTTCGCGCCGAAATGGACCTTGGCGGCCGGGTTGGGGTACGAGCAATCAATCGTGAGCGTGCAGGTCATCAGCTACTCGTCGGCGGGAGCCCTCAGTAGTCGGGCGAATGCGGACCGCACCTTTGACAATTGGGCGCCGGAAATGTCCCTGACCTGGAAGCCGGCCGAGGGCTACAGGCACTGGGTTCGAGCGTCCACAGGCTACGGGATACCGGGATTTAGCAATCTGACTACCGATCCCTTCACCGGCCTGGCCGGCACGAACTTCAATCTCAAACCGCAGAAAAACCTGAACCTGGAAATCGGCACCGACTCGAAACTCGCCAAGGATCTCTCAGTCCAACTCGTCGGATATTGGATCTTCTTCAAGGACGAAATCATCTCCCAAGTCGTGTCGTCGACGGGCGGGACGGCGTCCATCAACGCCGATGGGTCGGAATACCGAGGTATCGAACTCAGCTACGACTGGCGCCCCTTGGCCGGGTGGCGATTCTCGGGTGCCTATACGCACGTGACCGGCACGTACACGAATTTCAAGGACAGGTTTCTGGTGAACGGCGTGCCGACGGACTTCGTGCGAGACGGGAAACTGGTCCCCAACGTGGTGCGAAACGTGCTCAACTTCAAGGAAGAGTACGATCACCCGTCTGGATGGGGGGGCTGGTTCGAGACAAGCTACTGGGACAGTTATTTCCTCAACAACGCCAATACAGTCGGCGCGCCGGCCTACTGGTTGATGAATGCCAATATTCACAAGAACTTTGAGTTCATGAACAATTCCTATGTTCGGTTCGCCAAGTTCTACTTCGAGCTGGACAACATTGCCGACAAAACCTACGTGGCCTCCGGCAACGTGGTTGCGGATAGCACGCCCGATGCCAGCAAGACGCTGTTCTTCGCCGGCTATGGGCGGGCCATCTACGCAGGCCTGACGCTGGGGTTCTTCTAACGGAGGAAGCCGTGAGCATACTGAATCGGGCCATGATGGTCTCAACAGGCTGTGCACTCGTCTGTATCAGCGGCTGCCTGCTCGCTGGCCAGGGATGGGCGCAGGAAGCTTCTGCCCGGGATCGCGCAGCGGCTCGCACCGAGCGGATCAAAGCACTCCAGGCGCAGGCGGCCCGCATCCAGAAAGAGTTGGAGGCGATGAGGCGGGTGGAAGTCAAAGAGAAGCCGGCGGCTGCCAGGCAAGGGCCGCCGACCGCGAAGCCGCTCGATGGCGTCACGCGATCGGCGGCTGCACGGGAGGAGTTCACCGAGCAGCCGACCAGGCACATGCGGGAGTCGCTGGAGTCCCTGCCGGGCACGACGGTTCGGCAAGGCGATGGACCTCGCGACTTCAACATCTCGATCCGCGGGTCCGGCGCCAATGCCGGTTCGAGGTAGGCCCGGTTTGGGAAGAAGCAGCACGGGGGACGACCGTGACGGGGCTGCCTGTCAGCCACGGCGACTGTAGCATGCGTGAGCATCCGCCAGTAGACAAGCTGCGGAAGGCCGCGCTAGAGTCCCGCCAACCTAGCTCGGAGGTGACTCGCGTGAAGCGAGTGCTGACGCCGATTGCCGGAGTTCTGGTCGCCGTCTATCTCGTGCTGGCGGTCCAGGCGGCGGTTTGCCTTTTTGCCGACACGGCCCCTCAGGGTGAAGGCCACCACCATCATTCCGACAAGGCCGCGCACTCGGCCCTTTGCTTGTGGGCCTGCCAGGCCCATGACGGGCCGAGTCACGTTTCGGCATCTCCAGCCCTTCTCCTCGTCTTCCTGAGCTTGGGGTTGGTCCGCTTTGTTGCAGCCCTTGCGTCGAGTCATTTTCTTCACCAACCCTGCGCCCGCGCTCCTCCCCGCTGATCTCCGTTCCGGGTGATTCTGTTCCATCCCGAGCTGCACGGATGACGTGCGGCAGTGTCTGCTTCTCGGTCCGGCTCTGTCCTGTGCGGAGCCGCGTCGTGAGCCGCACCGAGGCTTGTGGCGTCGCCCTGCCGGCCTGTGGCAAGGCGAAGTCGGGCACCGGACATCGGGTTGCAGCGGCCTCGGACGTTCGATTCAGCCGTGCGTCTGATGAAAGGTCCGGTTTCGGAATGGCCTCCTTGCCGGACCTTTGCCGGGGCGCAGGCGGTCCTCATGCGCCTGCTCCCCGGGCACTTTCGGTCGAGTCACGCGGTGAACCTTGTATCAAAGGAGTGAAGCACGATGACGAGACGAATCGCGTTCTGGCTGGTCTTCGCGATCCTCTGTGGCGGGACTTCTGCGTGGGCTGAGGATGAGCCTGCGCGACTTCTCCAGGTCGGCGCGGAGGAGACGGAGCAGGCGATTGTACAGATCGGGGGGCGGATGTGCGAATACCGCCGGAGCGAAGTGGAAGATGCCCTTCGCCGGTTCGACGCAGTGCGGCAGGTGCAATTTCTGAACAATCACGGAACGGTGTTGGTCCGGTTTCTGGGCAGCGGGGTGCGTCCTGAACGGCTGGCGCAAGCCGTCGAGCGGGCCTTGATCATGGGCTGGGGCTGCAAGGCCTGGGTGGATGAGGGGGCCGGACTCGCTGCCGGGGCCGGCTAAGGAGGTGGCGGGATGCGCGAGAGGATCAATTACGAGTTGATTTCAGTTGCGGCTGGATTGGCGTTGCTGGGGCAGTGCGGAGTAGGGCTGACTGCGGAGCCGAGGCCCGTCATGGCCGAGGGGAAGACGATCGTGCTTATGATGGGCGGCAGGTTCTGCGAATTCTATGCGAAAGAGCTGACCGAGGCGCTGAAGGCTGTGAAAGGTGTAAAGGCGGCGGACCTAAAGAGCGTGAAAGGTCATGCGAGGGTGACTCACGACGGCAGCGTGAAACCGGAGGCGCTGGTCGCGGCGGTGAAGGGGGTCAAGGGAACCAAAATGGGGATGGAATGGCACTGTACGGCGGAGGTGATGAAGTGAGGAGGGGCAGGCGCATGGTGGTCATCCTGATCTTGCTGGCGACGGGACTCACCGTCGGAGTGAGCCTGGTGTCGTTCTCCCTGGATCTCAAAGATTCGCCCACCATGGCGAAACGGGCGGTGCTACCCAGGGATGGCGAGCTGGCGCTCCCGGCCGGCTATACAACTTGGCCGAAATTCCTCTCCGAAGTCCAGCGGCCGGACGCGAAGCAGGTGCGCGAGATCTACATCAATCCGGTTGGCGCGAGAACCGAAGCGGGCCGGCCATTTCCGGACGGCACGATCATGGTCATGGAACTGTACAGGGCCAAGGCGGAAGGGGAGGCGCTGGCGAAGGGGCCTGACGGGAAGCTGGCGAAGGGCGACTTGGTCAAGGTCTTCGTCATGGGCAAAGGCGAAGGCTGGGGGCAGGACGTGCCGGCGAACCTCAGGAACGGGACCTGGCTCTATGCGGCCTACGGACCGGACGCCAAGCCCCTGCGGGAGGATTTCACCAAGTGCCGGGCCTGCCATGCGCCACTGGTCCAGAAGGACTTCGTGCACCGGTACGACCAGTATTTTGAAGCCCGCACAAAGCGAATGCACGAACGGTAGCCACGTTGCGGCGGAATTGGACCCGGTTGAGTGAGCCACCTACCTCCCTTGCTGGGTCCTTGCGGGAGGCGGCCCACGGTCGCCTCCCGCTGCATCGCAAGGTACCGACGGAGGGACGGCTATGGACAAACCGTTGCTGCGAGTCGGGGAAGCGGCGGAACTGCTGAACGTGAGTCGCTGGACCATCTATCGCTGGGTCGAGGAGGGACGGCTGGATGCGACCAGGATCGGGAGCAACAGCCTGCGCGTCTTCCGCGAGTCCGTCACCACGTTGATCGAGGAGAACCGAACGGACGGGGTCCCGTGCAAGTCTTGACCGGTTCGGGTGGGGCACAGCCTCCTTGCTCGGACCGCTCCCGGGGCGAGGGCTTGGTTCCTCCGGCCTTCGCCCCGGCCCCTTTGCCTGGCCTGTCGGAGGGACGCCGCCTCTTGAGACAGTTTGTGACGGGCAAGAGGAGGCAGGGTTCTCTTGTCTGGTGGGGGATGGCGAACTGGGTGCGTGGACATGGACGTTGCGGGGGACTTCCAGGGCCGTTCGTTGCCGCGGATCAGGATTTCGGCGTCAGCCGAAGCGGGTGGCAATGGCGTGAGGAGGGAGCGGTCATCGGTCAACAAATGAAGGAGGGACGTTATGAAAAGGGCGGTCGTCGTTGGGTTTGTCGTATGGTTTGCGGTGATGACGGTCGGAGTTACTTCTGTTCCGGCCGAAAAGGGGTCCGATCACGTCAGGGAAGGCGTCAAACATGTCAAGGAAGGGATTGCCCATGTCAAGGAAGCCCTCGCGCATCTGGAGGAGTCGGTGAAGGCCGCGGGAGATACGCACACCAAAGAAGCGTTACAGCATGCCAAGGAGGCGATCAAGCATGCGGAGGAGTCGGTCGAACATGCCCAGCATGCCCCAGCCATGGCGCCGTCGGCCAAGAAGAAATAGCGCAACGAAACGAACAGGGAGATTGACAGAACGGGTTGCCCCTACCGTCCATGCCGAGGGGAGGAGTGATATGCGCAACAGGCTATGGCTCCGGGTTGCAGCCGTGGCGTGGCTGCTGGTCGGGCCTTTTCCTGCCGGCGCCCAGGATCAGACCCTGGAACGGCTGCTCCGCGCACAGGCTTTCAACCAGGAGTTCGAGGGGTATGACCATTACCAGGTGACGATCGAGGCCGACCGGTCCCAGCAGGACGGCTCACGGGAAGTAACGGCCGTGGCCAGCGGGCGGTTTCTCGAGCATGTGAAGCGACTGAAAGTGTTGTTCCTCATCGTCGGCGATCAGGTCGTCGGCGGTCAGATTCTGGAACAGCAGGGACTGCCGCCGTGTGCAGTCTCTTCGCAGGAAGCATTGTAGGCATTCATTCACAGGAGGTAGCTATGTTGAGACACGTGTGTTGCAGTGTGGTTGCCATGTTGCTGGTCTGGGGAGTAAGCCCGGTGCTGGCCCACCAAGCCGGCGGGGTCGAAATCGGCGACTACGAAACCGGGTCGGTGATCGGGCAGGCATTCAAGGAATTGCCGATTGACGTGGAGTTCATCGCGCTGGATAGCGTGGGCGGAAAAAAGGTCTGGTATCCGCCGACCGCCATCGTCAACGTGCGGGATCGGGGCAGCAACCCGGTCGTGCTGAAGGTGACCAACAAGACGAGCGCGGACCAGGGCTTCTCGCTCTCGGCGGGCGACAGCTACGCGCCGCCCACCTCGCTGAACGTGAGGTTGGTGCTGAAGCCGGGAGAGATCAAGTACATCGGCATCCCCACCAGCGACCTGACTTACGTCACGACGGGTGGGGTCCTCGTTTATAAATCGCACGTGCCCGGCGCGGACATCCTGGGCGGGCAGTTGATGGTCATCAAGTAAACGGAAAGTAGGATGCAATCAGGGGGGAGCCCCGCGCGTACCGGCAGGTGCGAGCGGGGCTTCGCATTTTGAGAGGCTGCGTTCCGTACACTGATCCGTATGGACGTAGTCGTTACCACCAGTAGGGGTAACGGCCCCAGTAGGGGCGCCAGTAGGGGTGCGCGTAGGGGGGGAGGCCGTACTGTGGGCCTTCGACCTGCGGCCAGACCTTCAGGTGCTTGATCTCCAGGGTGGGATACGTGTATTCCATTTCGTCCAGCGGCAGGGCGGTGGCGCCGGTCACCTCGCCGGTGACGGTCACGCGCGTGCCGGGCGGGATCGTGGCGGGATCGAGGAAGTCGGGCTGAACGGCCAGGAAGCGCCCTTCCGAGGCGGTCCGGTCCCATCCCGGTTCCTGCGAGTCTCCCAAGGGGAGCTGCAGGATCTCGATGCGGGTCCCGTTCTTCAGCCGCTTGGCCGACAGGACCTCGCCGCCCAGGACCACGAGCCGGCCCCGGTAGGAGTCCGGGGCCTGTTTGAGTTGCACGAAGGTCAGGTGCCGGTCCACCTGGGGCCGGAGGGAGGCGGGGACCACATGGTTGCCGGCGCAGGCGAGCAGGAGAGCGGCCGCAGCGGCCGTCCAGGCGCCGGTCACCGCGAGACGGGGCGACATGCTTCATTATAGCAGAGGCGCCTCGTGCGCCAGTTTGGATTATAATGGCGTCGGGCGGGAACGTCGCGATGCGATGAAAGGAGTCCGGAGATGAGACGGGAACGATGGATCGGCGCCGCGGCAGCGATCGCGGTCTGCCTGCTGGGCGTGGCTGCGGCGGGCGCCGCCGGGCTGAAGGGCAAGTTCGAGGAGATCAAAGAGCCGTCCGCGCACGTGCCCGGCAAGGTGAAGCTGACCGAGTTCGCCGATTTCTACTGCCCGCACTGCCACCGGTTCGAGCAGGAGGCGCTTCCGATCCTGAAGAAGGAGTTCGGCAACAGGCTGGAGGTAACGATGGTGGGATTCCCCGTGATTCCGGGGAAGCTCCCGACCGCCTTCGAGATGTACGAGCAGGCCAAGACGATGGGCAAGGGGGACGAGATGAAGCGCGTTCTCTTCCGCACGATCCACCGGGACAAGATCCATCTGCTGGACCGGATGGTGCGGGAGGCCCTCATCAAGGAGGTGGGCCTGGACGTGGCGGCCTTCGAGGCGGGGCTGGCCACCGGCAAGCCGCTGCGGGCGCTGGACGCCGGCAAGGACTGGGGCGTGCGCATCAACGTGCAGCAGACCCCCACGATCCTCCTGGACGGCCACATCAAAGTCGAGCAGATCGACCCGGACAACCTGAAGACCGTCATCCAGAGCATCCTGGCCTCGGATGCCAAGCGCTGAGCCGAGCCGAACGTCGCCGTGAGCCGAGCCTCCCTTCGCCAAGCCGCCCGCCTGACCGCGCTTTCCTTGCTCGTCTGGTCGGGGAACGTCGCCGCCGGAGCCGCCGGTCAGAGCGACCGATCCGCCTCCTCCGCCCACGACCTGCAGGCTCAGGTCAAGGGCACCGCGGCCAAGGTCCTCCCCGCCGTCGTGAACATCTCTTCCACGGTCGTCGTGCGCGACCAGGCCTTCAGCGACGAGGGCCTGCCGTTCGGCCTCCTGCCGGAGGGGCCGCCCCGCCGCCAGTACGGGCAGGGGTCCGGGGTGGTCGTCACGCCGGACGGCTACATCATCACGAACCATCACGTCGTGGGGGACGCCCCGGACGTGGAGGTGCTGCTCGCGGACCGGCGCCAGTTCAAGGGGCGCGTCGTGGCCACCGACCCCAAGACGGACGTGGCGGTGGTGAAGATCGAGGCCACCGGCCTGCCGACCGTGCCCTGGGGGGACTCCAGCCGTCTCGCGGTCGGGGACTTCGTGCTGGCGATCGGAAACCCGCTGGGGCTGAACCAGACCGTCACGTTCGGGATCGTCAGCGCGGTGGGGCGCGCGGACGTGGGCGTGGCCGACCTGGAGGACTTCATCCAGATGGACGCGCCGATCAACCCCGGCAATTCCGGCGGGGCCCTGGTCAACATCAAGGGCGAGCTGGTCGGCATCAACACGGCGATCGCCAGCCCCACCGGCGGAAGCGTCGGCGTGGGCTTCGCCATCCCGAGCAACATGGCCCGCGCAGCCATGCAGAGCCTGATCAAGACGGGCCGGGTCTCGCGCGGCTTTCTCGGGGCCTCCACGCAGGACGTGACGCCGCCCCTGGGCAAGCTGTTCCACCTGCCGGACGTGAAGGGCGCGATCATCACCGACCTGATCCCCGGAGGCTCGGCGGAGAAGGCGGGGCTGAAGCGCGGCGACGTGGTCGTGCGGTTCGACGGCAAGGACGTGCTGGACTCCGGCCGCCTGCGCAATTGGATCGCGGGCGCGCCGATCGGGAGCAAGCACAAGCTGGAAATCGTGCGGGACGGAAAACCGGTGCCGATGGAGCTGGTGATCCAGGAGGCCCCCCGCGAGCGGGTCAAGCGCGCCCCGGCCGCCCGCGCGGCGCAGCTCGAGCACCCGCTCGGCGGGCTCCTCGTGGAGCAGGTCACGCCGGCCGTGGGCCGGCAGCTCGGGCTCGGCTCGATCACCGGCGTCGTGGTCTCGGCGGTCGAGGAGGGGAGCCTGGTCGAGGCGGCCGGCTTGAGCCCCGGCGACCTGATCCTGGAAGTCAACAGACAGCCGGTGACGGACCTCGTGTCCTACCAGCGGCTCGTGGACCCGATCAGACCCAAGGACCTCACGCTCCTCCTCATCAACCGCCAGGGGACGATTCTGTACGTCCCCATCGAAGGGGAATAGAAGGAGCCCCGGGTGACGAGGGACGGGCGGCTCGTCGGCGGCATGATGCGATGATGCCGGCTCTCCCAGCCTTGCGTGACGTGACACGCGCGTCGCCTCTAGCCGATTAGCAGAACGGCGACGCTTCAGGCCTCTCGCCTTTCCATGTGCTTATAGCGCCATGCCGCAGGCCTTCGCCGCTCATCCCCTCCACCCGTGGCAAGAAGAAACAGAGTAGGTAAGGCAGGACCTCGTCGCTCCGGCGAAGTCCGCTCTCCGCCATGCCACCCCTCAGTGAAACAAGAGACGCGTTTGCCACCCGAGGCTAAAGAGAGCAGAAGCGAGTAAGACAGTACCATTGATGACTCCATCCGCTTCTGCGTGAGCCCGGTCGAGGCTTAAGGAGGGGCTGCAGACAGTTCGTGTCCGGCCGGCGTGCCCTTCCGTTCCAGACGACGCGGAGAGTTCTTTGATATGAACAGGCCAGGGAAGAGGGCAATTCGGACGGTGGCTCTGTCAGGCGCCGATGATCTCGTTGAGGCCTTCCACAACCTGAGCCATTTCTTCCGGCGCGGCCCTTGCCAACCTTGACCCGATCCGTTCCACGGAAAGCGTCCGGATAGAGACTGGCAGGCATTCCGGGGGCGTTTGCCGTTCCGTTCAGGGGCGCGGGCGGCGAGGGGAGTATCAAAAGGCTTTAGCATCAGAAGTTGAGTCACGGCGCTGCCTCTGCTACTCTCAATTCCTCCAGGCGGAGGTGCCGTGAAAATCGAATCCGTCCCTCTGAAAATCCTGCCTGCCTACACCGGAGCGGAGACACTGGCAGGGGCGCTTGCAGATCCGAAGGCGAGACGCCTCTTGTGGCTGGAGATCCTGCTCAACGACCGCCTCGATCCGGTCCTGAACCTGAGCGACCCCGAAGTTCGCGCAGCCTACGAGGAAGCCTGCCGATGGTACACCAGCTATCGGAGTCTAGTCGAAACGGTCGTTCGCCGGGCCCCGCTTCCTCCCGATCCTTCGCCCGTTGACCAGCGCAACTATCGCACGTTCGTGGAGGCCTTGCGCTTTGCCGCCGATCACCGCTGACCGATTGGTTGTGCTGCTCCGCGAGTACGTGCGGCAAACCGGCTCCCGCGTGGACTTGCTGCTCGTCGGAGGGCTTGCGCTCCAGGCCTATGGATTTCCCGACCGCGCCACCCAGGACCGCGACGGCGAGATCATGGGAGATCCGGAGCCTCTGGCGCAGTACCTCCGCAAGCCCCAAGTTCCGGCCGATCTTGGGGAGAACATGTCGGGATGGTCGGTTGTGGCGATGCCGCCCGGCTATCGGGACCGTACGTCGGCGTTTCTCGACGAGCCCGGCCTGCACGTCCGGCTGTTGGCCCCGACGGATTTCGTGATCGCCAAGCTGCGTCGTGGTACCGAGCTCGATTTGGAAGATGCGCTCCATGTCGCTCGGCGATTTGGCGTCCAGGCGAGCGCTGTTCAGGCCGCGGCCGACGCGGCGATCGGCGTTTCGCCGAAGGACACGGCCCTTTTTGCCTTCCGCAGGATCGTTCAGCTCTTCTGCGGGCGCTTGACTGCCGCGTAAACCGATCATCCGTTTGTAAGCCACCAGCGCCGGTTTCGCCGCTAACGAACCGATTGACACCCGCAAGCCGGCGGTGCTATCGTGCGTGCCACGTTTTTATATTTCGTAGCACTCACGAAAGGGCGTCGCCATGAAGAAGCTCGTGCGGTTCGGAGTGTCGCTCGACCACCGCCTGCTGGACGATTTCGACCGGTTGATCGCCGGCAAACAGTACACGAGCCGGTCGGAGGCTCTGCGGGACCTGATCCGGGACAACCTGGTCGGGCACCAGTGGGAGGAGGACCGGGAGACGGTCGGGACCGTCACGATCGTCTACGACCACCACGTCCACGACCTGACCGACAAGCTCACCGACCTCCAGCACCGGTTCCACAAGCTCATCCTCTCCGCCATGCACGTGCACTTGGACCACGACCACTGTCTGGAGGTGCTGGTGGTCCGGGGCCGTGGCCGTGAGATCAGGAAGGTCGCCGACCTCCTGATCGGAACCAAGGGGGTCAAGCACGGGAAACTGACGATGACGACCACCGGCAAAGGGCTGAGCTAATCCGCTGAGCGAGCCCGGTGCATCTTCATCGTCTCCTCTTCCTATGCTGCCTGCTGGTTCTCTCTGCCCTGGTCTTCTCTGCGGCTTCCGCTCACGAACCGCCGGACGAGGGCACCGTCGTAGTGCCGGAGGTGCCGGTGACCGCCGAGAAGCCGGTGGCTGCCTCGTCCCAGCAGTTCATCCCCGACAAGGAAATCCTGCTCCAACCTCAGGGGCGGCCCGCTCAAATCCTTCGGCTCATCCCCGGATTCATCACCGTCGAACACTCGGGCGGGGCGGGCAAGGCCGACCAGTATTTCCTCCGCGGGTTCGACGCGGATCACGGCACCGACATCGCCTTCTTTGCGGACGGGATGCCGATCAATCTGCGGAGCCACGCCCACGGGCAGGGTTACGCCGACCTCAATTTCATCATTCCTGAGACCATCGAGGGCATCGACGTCTACAAGGGAGCCTATCACGTCCAATTCGGTGACTTTGACACCGCCGGCGCCGTGAACTTCATCACGCGCGATGTCGTCAAAGAAGGCGTCGTCCAATTGGCCGGGGGGATGTACGACACGCAGCGGCACTTGCTCATGTTCTCGCCGACCAAGGACAAGGTGCGCACGCTGTTGGCCGGCGAGGGCTATTTCACCAATGGGCCCTTCGACAACCCCAACCGCTATTTCCGTTTCAACGGCCTGGCGAAGGCGACGATGAACCCGACGAGCCGGTCGGAACTGAGCCTCACCGGAAGCTTTCACAAAGCCCAGTGGAACGGGTCCGGCGAGATTCCTCTACGGGCCGTCCATGACGGGTCTCTGGACCGGTTCGGCTCCATTGACCCTTCCGAAGGGGGCAAGACGACCAGGGCCACGGGCCGGCTCAATTACCACTATGACACGGCCTCGGGGGGAAAGGCGTTCGCGAACCTGTACGCCCAGTATTACCGGATGGACCTGTACACCAATTTCACCTTCTTCCTCGACGACCCGGTCAATGGAGACGGCATCCAGCAGTCAGACCGGCGCATCATGTACGGCGGGGACGTGGGATGGCGCCAGGCCGGCGAGTTGCTCGGAATGGCCAGTTCGGCCACGGCGGGGGTCCAGACGCGCGTGGACCGTATTCACGCGCGGCTTGGAACGCAGGTCAGGCGGGCGCCGCTGGGCACGACGACGGACAGTGAGATTCTCGAAGCCTCCTACTCCCCCTACCTCAAGCTGGAGTTTCAACCGGCCCCGTGGATGCGGCTCACCGGGGGAACGAGGACGGACTTCTTCACCTTCGACGTGCGCAACCAGTGTCCGGCCTGCTCCCAGCAGCCGGCCGGCAGGAAGGACTCGGCCATCGTCACGCCCAAGGCCAACGTGATTCTGGGGCCCTGGTTCAACACGGAATTCTTCTTGAACTACGGCCAGGGGTATCACAGCAACGACGCGCGCGGAGTGGTCACGGGAGCGGTCCCGCTCGCGCGGGCCAAGAGCTATGAAGCCGGGCTTCGCCACAAACCGTGGGAGGAATTCGAATTCATCACGACCCTGTGGGCGCTGGATCTGCAATCCGAGCTCGTGTTCGTGGGTGACGCGGGCACGACCCAAGCGCGCGGCCCGACACGGCGGTATGGCTTGGAGGTCGGGGGAAGGGGAAAGGTGGTCGGACCCCTGTATTTCAATGGAAGCTTCACCTGGACCCATGCGGAGTTTCGCGAAACCGGCCAGGCCATCCCCCTGGCGCCCGAGCACACCGCCTATGCCGCGGTCCTTCTTCGGTGGCCCGAAGGACTGTCCTCTCAGTTGCAGATGACGTACCTGGATTCTCGTCCCTTGACGGAGGATCGGAGCGTGAAGGCCCCGTCCTGGACCATTTTGGATCTCATCGAACGCTACCAGCTTCCGATCAAGCTCTCGATGGGACGCCTGGAAGCGTTCCTCAGCATCCAGAACCTCTTGGATACGAAGTGGGAACAGGCGACGTTTTACTTCGAATCGCGGCTCAGGAACGAGCCGGCTGGCGTCAACGACATTCACTTCGTGCCGGGCTTGCCGCGATTCTTCATGGGCGGGATGGCCTGGTACTTTTGATGAAGCTGACGGCTGAGAGCTTCTTGGCTTGGATCGAGGACAAAAAGAAAGGGGAAGCCGTCTAGACGGCTTCCCCCTCGTAGGTTGGCTGAGCGAACGCTTACTGGATAACCCGCTCGCCGCTGATCTTGGTCGCGGACTCCACCGGCGGCTGAATCTTGATCTGCGGGCCCTGCACCTTCGGGAGCCGCCCGAACTTGCCGTCCGACCGCTTGTCCGCGGCCTTCTCGACGAGCCGGTCGTTGTTCGGATCCACGAGGTGCTGCTCGACGTGCTTCGAGTTGGAGCCGGCCGCGGCTTCGAGAGCCTTCGTCCCGCCGGCGTTGGTCTGCCCCTGGTCGTTGGCGTTGCCGGAGGCCGGATAGCCCGGATGCTTGGGCAGCAGGGCCGGGTTGGCCAACGCGAGGGACAGGGAGAACGCCACGCCCATGACCGTTGCAACAGTCCCGATGAGAGTCTTCATAGCGCTCACTCCTCTTTTAAGAAAATAAGGTGGAAAAGAGTTCCAAGGATCGGCCAAACAGCGGCGCGTATCTTAGCCGTCCCGCTCCCCCCTGTCAAGGCCCGCAAGAGGTCATTCGTCATCCGTCGCTCGTCATCCGTAACACCTTGTATTTTATTTGAAAACCCGAGCGACGAATGACGGGTGACGAATGACGAGCTACGGATTCCGCCGGCCTCGCGGCGGCCTCCGCCCCCGTCCGCGGCGGCGGTGGGCCGGGCCTCGGTGGGCCGGGATCGGGAGGCGGATGATCACGGTCGTGCCCTGGCCCGGCCCGCTGGCGATCGAGATCTGTCCCTGGTGCTCCTCCACGATCTTCTTCACCGTGGCCAGCCCCAGGCCGGTGCCGGCGCGCTTGGTCGTGAAGAAGGGCTCGAAGACCTTGCCGACATGCTCGGTCGGGATCGGCACGCCGTCGTTCTTGATCAGAATCTGAACGTCGTGGGTGCGGCCGGACCGGGGCTGCGTCACCTCGATGTGCAAATGGCCGCCCGGCGACATGGCTTCGAGGGCGTTCTTGACGATGCTGAGGAAGACCTGCTGCAGCTTTGCGTCGTCGCAGCGGACCGGGCTCAGGTTGGCCGCGTAGTCCTTGGTGACGCGGATGCGGTTCATCTCCAGGTCGGTGGCCACGACGATGAGCGTGCTCTCGATGATGTCGGGGATCCGGCAGAGGCGCCGGTTCAGCTCCAGCGGCTTGGCGAAGTCCAGGATCTCGTTGAGGATGGCTTCGATCCGGATGAGGTCCCGCATGGCGTTCTCGACGCGGGTCTGGGGGTCGAAGTCCAGGATGCCTTCGGCGGTCACGTCCGCGAGCTGCGCCCGGATCGAGGCGAGGGGCTCGCGAATCTCCGTGGCCAGGAACGCGCTGAACTCGCCGAGGGCCGCCTGGCGCTCCTGCTTCCGGATCAGGGGCTCCGCGACCGCCTGAGGGACCGGCTCGGTCTGGGGCTCGCCCGCGATCCCGGCATCGGCCCTGGGCGGCGGAACCTCCGACGGCTCCTGAAGCAGCTCCACCAGCTTGACGATCAGCGGTTCCAGCGCCCGAGCGTCCGGCAGCGTGTAACGCATGGGCGTCCGTGACGCCAGCGAGATCGTGCCGCCGACCTGGCCGCGCATGAAGAATGGCACGACGAGGGACGAGTGAAACCGGTCCTTGTACAGGGGCTTGTGATCCTGGAACCGGCCTTGGGTCGAGGCCAGATCGTTGTCCAAGCGCGACTTGCGGTGTCGGACCGCCCAGCCGGAGGCCGAGGCATCGAGCCCCAGGCGCAGCCCGGGCTTCAGGTCCCTCCTCTGGTCGCCCTTCTGCTCGCCCGCGACCCCCAGGATTTCCAGTGCGCCGGCCAGTGGATCGTAGAAGGTGACCCAGGCGCGATCGAAGTCGAGGGCCGAGGCGGTCTCGGCGAGGAGGGCGGCGATCCGCTCCTGCCGCTCGGGCGTGGCGTGCGAGGACGGGGTCAGCGCTTCGGGACCGGCCGGCGCTTGGGTCAAGGCCGGCTCGTTGGCTACGAGCGGCCGGGAGAGGAGCACTGTGCCGTCGAACAGGCCGGCCCGGTCCAACCCGCTTGTCACCGTCTCGGCGGCGCTCTCCAGCAGCGCCCGTTCCTTCTTCGTAAACGCGGCGCTCTCTTTGCGGCCGATCACGAGGACCCCGTACACCTGTTGCCGGTGCCGAAGGGGCACCGCAAGGAGGGCCTTGGCGGTCGGGGTGATCAGGCGCAGACGCAGGGCCCGGAGCGACTCGCCTTCGCCGAGGGAGGGCGGGCTGGCCAGCGACGTTTCCTGTCCCGTGAGGGAACGGAGGATGGCCTGGACCTCGCGGCCCGAGAACCCGCGGAATCCCTGCGGGACCAACGGGCCGCCGGTCCGTTCGTAGATCCCCACGAGGGCCGCCTCCGCCCCGAGGTCGTTCAACGTCTCGGTGATGGTCCGCTGGAGAGTCGTCTGTTTGGCGCTGCGGAGTTGCTCGGCCGCTTGAGCCATGTCAATCCCTCTGACTTCGGTAAGGAGCGATCAGCTTTCAGTGTCTGGCCGAAGGCCGATCGGCACGTAAGCCGGGGCGGCATTGTAGCAACGTCCCGCAGGCAATGCAATTTCCCGTCACTTGACGATGCCCGGATTCCTTGCGTCGCCTAAGGCAAGGGGTGGCGGCGGCGGTGCACGACGACTTCGACGTGGCCCTGGTCGGAGATCAGCATGTTGAGGATCGCGCTGACCACGCCGATGACCAGGGCGCCCCAGACCGAAGGCCAGAAGCCCGTCACGACGAAGCCCTTGACCAGGTAAGCCGTGAGCTGGAGCAGGAGCGCGTTGATCACTACCATGAACAGGCCCAGGGTTAGGATGATGAAGGGGATGGAGAGGAAATAGAGGAGAGGCCGGACCACGGCGTTCAGGAGCGCGAGCACGATCACGGCGGCCAGGCCGGCCGGCAGGCCCTCGATCCTGATACCCGGCACGACCTGGCCGGCCAGCAGCACCGCCACGCCCGTCACGGTGAAGCGGATCAGCAGCCCTTTCATAAAATTCGGTGGTCAGGGGTCAGGGATTGGTGGTCGGTCGTTTCGTTCATCCCCGACCACAGACCACTGTCCACCGACCATTCCTCTATGACCCGACGGACAGGTCCACGGAAGCCTGCCGCTTGGTCACCTTGTCGTTGGGGTCGTAGTTCGCCACGACCTCCTTCTGTGCGCCCTTGGCCGAGACGGCGATCTTGACGCCCGCGTCTTCGTTGTGCATGTGTAGGAAGATCTCGTAATACCCTTCCTGGTTGGTCTTGGCGCTGCTCGCGTGGCCGTGCTCCTTGAGCGGCTTGGCCTGCACCTCCACGCCGGCCAGCGGCTTCCCGCTGCCGTCCTTCACGTACCCGTACACGATGAAGCCGTGCTCGACCTTCGTCTTCACGAAGACCGGCTTGGGAGTCTCGACGGCAGGGTTCTTGAGCGTGTTCAGATAGGCGGCCAGGGCGCCCAGCTCTTCCTCCGTCATCAGCTCCTTGTACTTGTCGGGCATCAGCCCCTTCTTGTGCTCCTTCTCGAACCCTTCTGCGTAGAGATAAGTCGGATCGAAGATCTTTTTCTTGATGTCTTCGATGGTCAGCAAGCTGCCGATGTTGTCGAGCACCGGCCCGCGCTTCTTCACGCTGCCCTGCCCGCCGATCTTGTGGCAGTTGTAGCACTCGTGCAGCTCGTAGACCTCCTTGCCGCGGGCGACGAGGCTCATCCCGCCAGCCGCGGGCGCGGCGTCGGGCGCCGGGCCAAGGGTTGCCGGGGCCGGCGCGATCCGATTGAGGCGGGCCGAGACCGCCTGGGCCTTGGCATCCAGCTCCGCGACCTGCTTGAGCAGCTCGTCCACGTTCTTGTGCTCGTGCTCGGCCTTCTCGCGCTTCGCCTTCAGCAGCTTCTCGATCTTGCCCTTCTCGTCCTCGGGATCGTACTGCGGGAGCAGCGAAGCTCCGCCGATGTAGAGGCCCGAGACCACGAGGTAGAACAGAAAGAGGGCGAGCAGGGCCTTGAGCCCGCTCATGGGGCGGACCGGCGGCGCGTCCAGCAGCACGAACACCGCTGCGCCGAGCAGGGCGTAGAGGAAGAACATGACCTGGAAGACCGGCGGGAAGGCAAGCGCCTTGGCGGCTCCCACCAGGATCCCCCCGGCGACCAGTCCCAGCACGGCTTTTTTCATGACGTTCTTGATCAGGCTCGGTTGTCCGGCCATACGAATCCTCCAGCGGAAGAGCCGTCAGCGGTCGGCTAGCAGGGGGAAGCTGACGGCTGAGAGCTCCGCGCCAGTATACAGACTCCGGTCGGAGAACCCAAGCCTCACAGGCTGGGCTCCCGACGGACGGGGCTGGGATGGGGCAGGCGATGGAGGAGCCGGAGGAGGAGCAGGGCCGTGAGCGGCAGGAAGATGAGCAGCCCGGTCATGCCGAGCTGCGGCTCCCCGATCCAGAAAGTGACCCCCAGGTTGAAGGCCAGGACGCCGTAGTACAGGCTGCAGCCGAGCAGCACGTTGCCGGTCATGACCGTCTCCTCTCCCTCCGTGTGCCGGGAGGAAGGCGAGAGGCGGCGGTCCAGGAAAAAGTAGCCGGAGAGGGCGGTGAGGCCGACGACGGCCCAGCCGACGAAGTTCGCCAGCGGCACGCCGTAGTACACACCCGGCTCCGGGTAGCCGTAGATCTGCCCCAGGAACCACCGGTCCCCGCGCAGCGCCACCGGGTCAATGATGATGTCGATGAACATGAAGAAGAGGGCGGCCAGCTTCAGGACCGGCCACGACGTCCGGACCGGCAGGGTGAACAGGAGGGCCGGCCAGGTCGAACGGCGGAGCAGGGATGCGCCGGCCGGCTGGTCCTGGGCGCGGGCCGGCAACAGGAAAAGCAGGGCCATGCAGTAGCTGGCATAGAGGAGAAACGTGAAGGACAGGGAGTCGAAGAAGGGCACGTCGGCGATGAACAGTTCCTGCCCCCTCGTCGAGCCGGTGTAGTAGTACCAGCCGAAGGGGATCCCCGTCCGGGTGGAGGAGAACTCGCACAAGAAGGCGGTGAGCCAGGTGATGCCGAAGAACAGACCGGTCCGCCGCCAGCCCAGGAGCCGCTGGGCGCAGACCAGGAAGACGACCAGGAAGACGAACACGTACGGTCGCAGGGTGAACGTGTTCAGGAACAGGGCGAAAAAATCCATAAAAGCCTTCGTGAAGGGCAACGCGCGACGAGACCGACTCGGAGACGCGGCGACTGATCCGACGCGGGGACCCGGAGACGCGGGGATGGGGCGATCGCCCCGTCACCCCTTCGCCCCTTCGCCGCATCCGTCATATCCCCGTCCCCGTGTCGCCTGGACCCGTTACGCATACTTGTGGTCCCGGAACCAGCGGACCGCTTTTTCCAGGGCGACCTCGACCGGCGTCTGCGGCAGGGCCAGCTCCTGGAGCGCCTTGCGGCAGTCGTAGTGCATCCGGTACTTGGCCATGCGCACGCCTTCGAGGGGAATCCGGGGCGGCCGGTGGGTGACGTAGTCGGCCAGCCAGCGGTTGGCGTAGGCAAGGGGCAGCACGGCCTGCCACGGCAGCTTGAGCCGGGGCGCCCGGATGCCGGTGATCCGCTCGAGCATCTCGAAGATTTCCCGCAGCGAGAGGTTGCGGTTGCCGAGGATGTACCGCTCTCCGATCCGGCCGCGCTCCATCGCGCGCAAGTGGCCGACCGCCACGTCGTCCACATCCACGAGGTTCATGCCGGTCTCGATGTAGGCCCACATGCGGCCCTTCATGTAGTCCACGATGATCTGCCCCGTCGGTGTCGGCTTGACGTCCCGGGCGCCCACCGGGGCGCTCGGGTTCACGATCACCGCCGGCAGGCCCTTCCGGGCGAGCCTGAGAACCTCCTGCTCGGCCAGGTACTTGGAGCGTTTGTAGTCGCCCGCCATCTGCTCGAGCGACACGGGGGCCTCCTCGGTGCCGGGACCGCCGTCCGGCGGCAGGCCGATCGCGCCGATCGTGCTGGTGTAGACGATGCGTTCGGTTCCCGCCTCCTGCGCCGCCTCCATGAGGGTCTGGGTGCCGAGGACGTTGACCTCGTAGAAGATGGCCGGATCCTTGGCCCAAAGGGCGTAGTGGGCGGCAACGTGGTAGAGCTGCCGGCAGCCGGCCAGGGCCCGGTGCAACGACGGGCGGTCCCGCAGGTCTCCGCGAACTTGCTCCGCCTTCAGTCCTTCCAGGTTCCGCAGGTCGCTGTCCGGCCGGACAAGGACGCGGACCTCTGCGCCTGCGTCACAGAGGGCGCGCGCGACCGCGGCGCCTACGAAGCCTGTCGCACCGGTGACGAGGACTTTCATCTCTAAAATAGGCGCGCGGTGCGGGGTGCGAGGCACGCGGTTGAACCCCGAAGGCGACGATGGTACGGCGGTCTGTTCTGATTTTCCACCTCGAGCCTCGTGCCCCGGACCTCGTGCCTGCGGCGCTAATGGCGCCGCGCCGTGATGAAACGGGCCAGCTCGCGCAGGGGGTCGGCTTTCGCGTCGAACGTGTCCAAGCGGCTGATCGCCCGGTCGGTGCACTCCCCGGCGAGCGCCTTCGCGCCCTCGACCCCGTAGAACGTCGGGTAGGTCTTCTTGCCGCGCTGCGCATCGGTGTTGGCGTTCTTGCCCAGCTCCTCACGGGTGCCGGTGACGTTGAGCACGTCGTCGGCGATCTGGAAGGCGAGGCCGACGTCTTCCGCGTACTGGGTGAGCCGATCCAGTTGACCCGGCGTGGCGGCGGCGACGATGGCGCCCATCCGGACGGCCGCGCGAATCAGCATGCCGGTCTTGTGCCGGTGGATGTTCTGGAGCGTGGCGAGGTCGATGTCCTGGTTCTCGGCCTGGATGTCCAGGACCTGCCCGCCGACCATGCCCAGGTTGCCGGACCCCACCGCCAGCTCGTAGATGAGCTGCACCTGCCGGGCCGGAGTCAGCCCGTCCAGCAGGTCCGGCCGGCTGCAGAGCTCGAACGCGAGCGTGAGCAGGGCGTCCCCGGCCAAGATCGCCATCGCTTCCCCGTACACCTTGTGGTTGGTGGGCTTGCCCCGCCGGTAGTCGTCGTTGTCCATCGCCGGCAGGTCGTCGTGGATGAGCGAGTACGTGTGGATCAGCTCCAGCGACGAAGCGACCGGGAGGATCGCGCGGGACGGGGGCGCCACCGCTTCGGCCGCGGCGATGGCGAGGATCGGCCGGACCCGCTTCCCGCCCGCGAACAGACTGTAGCGCATGCTTTCGTGGAGGGTGGTCGGGGGAGTCTTCGCGTCAGGGACCACTTGGTCCAGGAATCGGTCCACCTGCTCGCGTTTCTGCTCCAGATACTGACGAATGTCCACGGTCATCGGGGCGGTGATGTGGATGGTTGAGCGAGTTCGAGTTACAGGTCGGACGAATCGCGCGTGAGAGTAACAAATGGCTTCGCAGGGTGTCAAACCGCGCGAGGCACGGGGTGCGAGGCGCGAGGCGAGGGGGGGAACCCGGGCTCGAGGCACGTGGGTCAGATTCTTGCCTCTGGCCTCGCGCCACCCACCTATTGCCTCTCGCCCTCGGGAATCGGTATACTCGCCGCCCATGAGCATCAGGAAAGCCGGCGGTGAGTGGGCCCCCCTGCTGCTGGGCATCGAGCCCCGGACCTGCGGAGTCTGCGGCAGGGGGCTCTATCGCAACGTGACTCTGTTTCGGGGCGGGTGGTCGCGTTGCACGGTGTGCGACCAGTTCGTGCACTATAGCTGCCTCGCCAGCGGCAAAGTGTCCTTCCTCAAGATGCGTCCACGGGTCTGCAAGGTGTGCCGGGAGGCTCAGGAGCAGACGTCGTCTCAGGAGTCGGCGAGCCCTCCGTCCGAGCCCGCCAAGCTGGCGGTCAGCTCATGACGCCCGGCGCCCAGGCGGACCGGACCGGCGAGGGGCGCGCGCCGCTCCTGCGGCACGACCGGCTGGCGGACGCCGTGCGCGTCGTCGTCGCTCCCCTCGTCCTGCTGTTCAGCGGGTTCTTCACCGCGGATTTTCTCCTCAGCGGCGTGTACACCTGGCCGCGCACCAGCCGGGTTCTGGTCCTGACCTTGACGGTCGCCATCCTCGCCTACGAGTTCGTGTACAAGGAACAGCGCGCGCGGCACGTCGAGGCGTCCGACACCCGCTCGCTCAAAGCCGTGCTCTACTCCTGCGTCGTCCCGTACGGGGTCGGCGCGCTGGCGCTCCTGCTCCTCGCGCGACTGGCCGCAGCCTAGCGCACAACGCTGAACGCAGAATGACGAGCGTTGGACGGTGTCGGACTGTAGGCAGGGGACTCAGGGTCGAGAACTGAGGCTCAGCCCCGAGTTCTCGGTTCTGGACTCCGCCGTTCATCGTTCCGCGTTCACCGTTCATCCTTGTTAGAAGCATGAAGACCCTGTTCACGGCGGACGAGCTCGCGCTCGTCGCCGACGAGCACTTCTTCCAGGCCAAGGCCAGGATCATGCACAAGGTCCGGGCGGTGCTGGACGAGGTCCACGCCGCCTTGAAGGACGAGCTGGCCGGAGTGGACCTGCTGGCGCCCGAGGGCTTCGACCCGGCCAGATTCCAGTTCGTGAAGGGCGAGCATCTGGAGGCCTGCCCCTACCAGTACCTGGATTTCCCCAAACACTTCGTCGGCGACGAGAAGTTCACGTTCCGCTCCCTCTTCTGGTGGGGCCATCACTTCGTCTTCGCGCTGATCCTGGAGAGGGCCGGACTGCTGCGGTACAAACAGAACCTGATCAACCGTTACCACCTGGTTGCGGGGCGGCAGCTCTGCCTGGCCCTGGCCCCGACGCCTTGGGAGTGGAAGCAGGGGGAAGGCTATACCCTGCCGCTCACCCACGATCGCAAGCCGGAGGTCTCCGCGGTGCTCGCCGGCCGCCGGTTCTTCAAGCTGGCCCGGTTCGTGCCGCCTGACGATCCCGCGGTGCGGGAGGGCCGTCTGGCGGAGGTCGGCCGCGAGACCCTGCGCGCGCTGCTGCCCGTCATCACGCCCTGACGCAAGACGCGACTCGTGAAGCGTATCTCGTCCAACCGTTTCGGACGCTTTACGCACGACGAGGTAAACGTGGGAGTGGACGCGTTGCCGTCTGGTTCGATACACTCGCGCGATGGAACTGGGGGCGGGGCTTTGGGTGCTCCTGGCGCTGGCCGTCGGCGTGCTGGCGCGGCGCGAGTTCGGCCGCTCCGGTCCCGGCTGGTTTTTCCTGGCCCTCGTCCTGACGCCCCTGGCCGGGCTGTTGCTGTTCGTGCTGCCGCCTGCGCGCCGGCCGTGCCCGTTCTGCGCCGAGCCGATCAAGCCCTTGGCGGTCGTCTGCCGGTTCTGTGGGCGGGACGTGGGCGCGGCGGAGGCCCGGCCGGGTCTGCCGCGGACCACCAAGCTGCTGCTGTTGGGGCTCATCGTGGCCGTCATCGCAGCGGCGCTCTCCCAATGCCAGTACCGGTTCTGGTGGTGGCGCGGGGATGAGTCCATTCAAGTGAAAGGGGCTCAGGAGAACAAGAGCGTCATCCGTCATTCGTCACTTGAGACGGACAAGGAATGATGGGTCGCGCTTCTATACGAATGACGAGTGACGATTGACGGGCAACGGCTTTGAGAGGAGGGAAGCATGCAGAAGCTTGCGTCATGGATCCTGTGCAGCGTGGCGGGCGCGGTGTGGCTGGCCCTGGCGGGCTGTGCCGGCAGCGGTGAGACGGTGGATCTGTACCTGCAGGCGCTGGGGCCGATTCCTCCCAAGGGGAGCGGGGAAACGATCCTGGTCATGCCGTTCGAGGATCAACGGGCGGAGAAGCAGAAGGTCGGGATGAGGACGCACGTCTGGGGCGGCGTCACCTACTTCGACGTGCCGGGCGGGAAAGCCGGCGACGCGCTGGCGGAGGTCGTGGCGGATTATCTGAAGAAGGAGGGCCGCCAGGTCTCACCGGGCAAGGGGCCGGCCCAGGCGGAAACCTCTCAGAAGCAGCCGGACGTGACGCTGACCGGGCAGATCCACGAGCTGTCGGCTCACGCCAAGAGCCGGTTCGGCTCGACCGAGATCACGATCAAGGTCCGGGTGGCGCTCCGGGCGATGAACGCGGCCGACCGCAGCACCACCAAGATGACGCTGGAGGGGGCGCGCACACAGACGGTTTTCTGGTTCGAGCCGCGTGACGTGCAGGACCTGCTCAACGCGACGCTCAACGAGAGCCTGCAGCGGCTCATCACCGACGTGAAAGTGGAGGGCCGGTCGTGGCGGATCAAGTGACGGGCCCCAGGCATGCGTGAGCGGCGCTGGGAGTCCCGGGGCAGGCTGTCGTTCGCGGAGGCCCTCGCCGTGGGCGAGCGGCTGGCCGGCCTGGGCCTGGAGCCGGTCACGCCGGAGCGGGACGTCATCTGTTACATCGAGGACTGGACCGTCGCGACGCCGGAGGATCTGGACCGGCTGGACCCCTGGCCGACCGAGGAAGTCACGCTGGTCCATTTCAGGGAGAAATGGCAGGGGGACTTCTTCCTGCTGGCCGGCGGCTACCACACGGTCTATCAGCGGTACCAGGGTGTCGGGACCTACTGTTCGGTCAGCCATCCCTGGCTGATCCGCCAGCCCCTCCGTACCCACCTTCCGCGCGCGATGTATTGGCTGGGCTTCCGCCACATGCACGGCTTCGTCCGCGTGCGCCTCCACACGGCCGAGGTCGTCACTCCCGGAGAGACCCGCGCGGACGGGCAGCGGGCGCTCTGGCTCGAGGAGCGGCAGCGGGCGTTCCAGGAGGCGATCGAGTTGCTCGGCCTGCCGGTGGACTGGCGGGTGGAGAAAGGCGGCGTCATCCTCCGCACGCGGGAGGACGGCGTGCCGTTCTTCTGCTCCTGGCCGGACGCCTTCGGGCCCTGCCAGTTCGAGTTCAATTCCTCCGACCCGTTCGAGTTTCTCGTCCCGGCCAGCCGCCTGGCCGCGACCTGGGGCAAAGAACCGGCGGCGCTGAGGGCCTATCTGACCGGCTTCTCCGAACAGGCGTTGGAAGAGTTCCAGGCGGTCGAGCCGGGGGCCGCCCTGGCCTATCGCTGCTCGACCCATTGCCCGTTGGATGAGCTGCCGGAGGTGCTGGAGGCGATCGCGCCGGCCGGCCGGCTCTACGTGACGCTCTGCGAGTTCCAAACGCGGAAGCTCCTGCCGTCCGGGGAAGAGGCCTCCGCGATCGTGGGCCTGGTCGGGGCCGACGGCGGCTTTCAGGTCGAGGCGCGGCTGAACCGCGCCCCGCTGCCGGAGGCCGAGATGTCCGCCTGGCTGGAGCGCCTCCTGGATCTTCGGATGGCGTATGCCCCTCTTCCTCCTTTTCCTTGATCGGCCTCACCGATGGTGCTGACTCGAGTCCGTGCCGCGCTCGCCAAGCCGTTCATGCCCGTCCTCTTTTTCTTCGGCGGGGTGACCTTTGACAGCGTCACGTTGACCCGCGTGGACCGTCTGCTGGACAACCTGGTCCTGTTCGCGTACCTGATCTGCCTGGGCGGTCTGATCGTGTTCACGGGCCGGGCCGCGCGGGCGGCACGGGCGGCCGAATCGCCCGGCAGGGTCGGGGAGGGGGCCAAGCCGGTCGTCGGCTCAGTCTGGCCTGCGCCGCTCGTCTCCCGCGCCCAGCCGTACGTTCCCCATGCCATCCAGTTCATCTTCGGCAGCCTCTTCAGCGCCTACACGATCTTTTATCTGCAGAGCGCGTCCCTGACCTCCACCGCGGTCTTTTTCGGCCTGTTGGTCGCCTTGCTCGTGGGGAACGAGTTCCTGCATCACGGGCGGGTCAACCTGCGGCTCCTGCTGGGGCTCTACGCCCTCGTCTGCGTCAGCTTTCTGACCTATTTCCTGCCGGTGCTGACCGGGCTCATGCACCCCGTCGTCTTTCTCCTCGGAGCGGTCCTGAGCGCGGGCCTCGTGCTCAAGGTCGCGCTCCTCATCCATCAAGGAACGGGTCAGGGGGACGCGGCCCGGCGTGAGGCCCTTCTCGCGGGCCTGCCGGGGGTCGGCGTCGTCGGCGTGCTCGTCGTCTTTTATTTTCTTAACTGGATCCCGCCGGTTCCCCTCTCGCTCCAGTTCGGCGGGATCTACCATCAGGTTACGAGGCAGGACGGGGACTACCGGCTGAGCTTCGAGCGGGGGGCCTGGTACCAGTTCTGGAAACGCGCCGACGATTCCTTCCACGGGGAAGGGCCCGCCTACTGCTTCACCGCCGTCTTCGCGCCGGGCCGGCTGCAGACCACCGTGTACCATCACTGGCAGCACCGGCCGGCCGGCGGGAGGGACTTTGCGACCACGGATCGGATCGCCATGCCGGTCTCGGGCGGGCGGGAAGGGGGCTACCGGGGCTCCACGGTCAAGCAGCGGGTGGCGCCAGGGGACTGGCGGGTGGATCTGGAGACGGCCCGCGGCCAGATCATCGGCCGCGTCAGCTTCCGGGTGGAGGAGGCAGGGGAGGAGTCCCCGGCTGAGTTCGTGACCATCGTCCGTTGACGGTGCTGGACTTTCCCCTCTCTCTCGCGGTACCCTCTGTGGGGTTTTCCCGCGAGGAGCTCGGCGATGCTTGATCGTCTGCTCATGCGGTTGGTCGTTTCGGTCGTGCAGGGGACGACAGTCTGCCTGCTGATCCTTCTCCCTGCCTCGCCGGAGGCGCATCTGCTCAAGGTGAGGGAGGAATCCTATGCCGGCGCCAACGGCAAGGCCCGCGTGCTGCAGCAGGGCAACGCCATTGCCCATTACAATCAAGGGGTTGCGCTCCAAGCCAAGGGCAACCTGGCCGGCGCGATCGGCGAGTATCGAGAAGCCGTGCGGCTGAAGCCCGATCTGGTGGACGCCCATTACAATCTCGGACTGGCGCTGGCTGCCTCGGGTGACCTGACCGGCGCCATCGCCTCGTATCGCTCCGCCGTCCAGCACAAGCCGGGTTTCGCCGCCGCCCACCATGCGCTGGGCGTCGCCCTGGCCATGAAGGAGGATTGGGTGGGGGCGATCGTCGAATACCAGGCGGCGGTGCAATACCAGCCCGATCTCGTCGCGGCCTATCAGGGACTTGGCGCGGCGCTCCATGCCAAGGGCGATTTCGACGGCGCGATCGCCCAATACCGCTCGGCGTTGCGGCTGAATCCCGATCTGGTTGAAGCGCGCTACGACCTCGGCCTGGCGCTGCAGGCCAAGGGAGACCTCGACGGCGCCATCGCGGAGTACCGCATGATGGTCCGGCAGCGTCCCCGGAGCGCGCAGGCCCACTACAATCTGGGGCTGGTGCTGCACGCCAAACGCGATCTGGACGGCGCCATCGCGGAATACCGCGAGGCGCTTCGGCTGCGGCCGACCGACCCGGCGGCCCACCACAATCTGGGGCATGCCTTGCAGTCCAAGGGCAACCTGGCCGGCGCGGAGGAGGAATACCAGGCAGAGATCCACCTCAAGCCGGACGATCCCCAGGCCCACCACGACCTGGGGGTCGTGCTGCAGGAAGAGCACAATGCGGACGGCGCGATCGCCGAGTTCAAGGCCGTGCTGCGGTTGAAGCCGGACTTCGCCCTCGCCCATTACAATCTGGGCGTCGCGCTGATGTCCAAGTCGAAGCCGAGCGAGGCCGCCCAGGAATTCCGCAAATACCTGAAGGCGGCTCCCGACATTCCCGCCAACCAGGCTTCGATCGAGCGGGCCCGCTCCCTCCTCCGCGTCCTGGCGCAATACGAGGACGAAGCCAAGAACGGCACCCATTGAACCGTCCGTCTATCCGCTTCGACTTGCCCTGGACTTTTTCTCGCCCGAGCGATACCCTCTTGTCGGCCTGCCGGAGAAAGGACGGCCTGCGATGCGCCTAAGAGGGATGCTCTACCTGCTGCTGCTCCAGACCTCGTTGACGCTGGCCTGTCTGCTCGCCGTCTCGCCGGCCGCGGCCGAGGTGCGCATGATCTCCGCGACCGGTGAGTACCGGATGGGGGACAACGACACCAAGACCGATGCCAAGCGCCTGGCCCTGCTGGATGCCAAGCGTCTGGCGCTGGAGCGGGCGGGCACCTACCTGGAAGGCGTAACCCAAGTGAAGAATCTCCAGATCACCACGGACGAGCTGCGAGCCTACACGGCCGGGATCGTGGAGGTCGTGGAACAGGCGACGCGGACCGAGCACGAGGGGGAGACCTCGATTGTGCGGGTGGACGTGACGGTCAAGGTTGACACCGAAGTCGTCGCACGCCAGATCGAATCGTTGCGCAAGCGCGAGCATGCCAAGGAAGAGCTGGCGCAGGCCCGCGAAGAGAACGAGCGGCTGCGGCAGGAAGTCGAGACCAAGACGAGGGAACTGGCGGCCCTCAAGTCCAAGACCGGGGCCGAGGCCCTGCTCAAGGAACGGGAACAGATGCTCACCAAGCTGGACGCCAACGACCTGGTGGTGCAAGCCATGAGAGTTCCGGCCGGCTCCCGCGACGGGCTCCGGAATGGGGAACCCGCTTCCAAGCAGGACCGGGCCGCGAAAAAAGCGTTGCTCCAACAGGCGGTAGCCTTGGACCCGACGAATCCTCGGGCGCACGCGACCCTGGCCCGTCTTCTGCAAGTAGAGGGCGACCAGGACGGCGCCATCCGGGAATACCGGGAAGCGCTGCGGCTGAAACCCGGTCTTGCCCGAGCCCACGCAGGGCTGGGGCAGGCCCTGCTGTCCGCTGGTCGCAAGGACGAAGCGGCGCGTGAGTTCCGGATCTTCCTCCGCACGGTGCCCCAAACCCCGGAAAACGAGCGGCTGATCGTGCTGGTGAAGAAAAAGCTCCGCGAGCTGGGCTACCTCGATCTGCCCGCCGCCAGGCCCCAGGGGCCTCAGCAGGGGTTTCCCCAGGTGGAGCGGCCGGAAGGCCCGCCTCCGCCCATGCCGCCGCCCTTCCCCCCGCCGCACTTCCCTCCGCCTGGCCGGTAGGCCTTGCTGGCAGCACAGAGCTCTTTCAAGCTCCGCCCGCCGACTTTAGGCCCTATGTTGCGGCTGTCTTGATTCCTCCTTGTTCTCAGCCTATCATGTAGTCTCACTTGAAACTATGGAGGAGCCAGGAAGTTTGCGAATGTCAGGGAGTTGAAGGCGAAGACTTCTGAAATACTGCGGGCGGTCGAAAAGGGGAACACGGTCCTGGTGACCACGCATGGGCGAGCGTGACCAGGCCGCAGCGATCATGCACAGTCGTGATGGGATTCTGGAGCGCAGTTGGCTCATCATGACGCCCGTCAGCGCGGGTGAATGTACAGACATGCTGACGAACGGACGGTTGCCAACGATTTCAAGGTTGGCATAAAGCGATCACTGAAAGATGCGCGTGGCATTGACCAATCAGCGTGATCGGCTACATTGGATTAACAGAAATAAAGTCAGCACATATGACCGCCAAGAAACCATCCAGCAAGCAGCAGGCACCCCGAAAGGCAGCCCGCGCGTCGCAGCGCGATCGGCTGCGGCGGCGGGTGGCGCTTCAGAAGAAGGCCCTTCGGGCTCTTGTCGGCATTGGCGCAAGCGGCTTCACCGATATTAGCCGCGAGCACGATACCTACCCGCACAAGAAGGCTTGAGGCCGACCGCCTTTTTTCTTCGAACCTCCGGTTTTGTTTGCTCATCCACGTTCTAGCTCTATTCGATCAGGCCCAAGCGTCTCGCGTCGGCGTGATCCCATTTGACCGCTTCGAGCACGCTCTTGAGCGTTTTGCGCGTGAGGGTGTCGCTGCCATGGTGGTAATGCACAACGGTCAAGCGTCCGTCTGGATGGGCGTAGATTCGCGAGCCGGTTTGCGTGGATCGCCGAAGCGTGAAACCATCACGCTCAAGCGCGCGGATGAGTTGGCTGACGGGAAGATTTCTTAGCAGGTGGACGAGACTTCCGGTCTCGTTCATACCACGACGGCAAGCGCCGGCGTTTCAATCACTTCGCCATTCGGGGGAGGAGTTGGTATCGGGCGGCCTGCTTCGCGAAGAGTGGCGATATAGGCTTCGATGGCCTCCTGTAAGGCCTTCACGGCCTCCTGCTGTGTGTGTCCCCAGGTCGCGCAGCCGGGCAGCGAGGGAACCACAGCGCTCCACCGACCGTCTTCTTCCTGCTCGACTTCGATCGGATAGATATACGTTTTCATGCCTCGATTCTAGAAGTCAGGCGGAGGGCTGTCAAGAATCCGAAGCAGATGTGAAAAACCTGCGACCTGCTCCTTATTTGTCCCGCTTCGTCGTGTGCTGGAAGATGCACTTGGGGCAGGTGTAGTGGATGAACTTCCCGCGCGCCACGAGCCGCTTCACCATCGGCACCTTGCACCAGGTGCAGGTGCGGTCGGGCAGGTCGGCCAGGGCGGCCTGCGGATCGGGCTGTGAGATCGGCGCGGTCGGCATGGCTGCATTCTGGCGGATGGCTCTTCCGGTTGTCAACGTGAGCCCTGGCGATCGCGGACGTTGCAAGTCCCCGGTCAATCCGCTAGACTGCCGCGGCGTGCAACCGCAGACCGTCAAAGAATTCTTCCGGCTCTTGCCGGAGAAGCTGGATGCAGAGGCGGCGGAAGGGGTCTCGGCTGTCTATCAATTCGACCTGAGCGGGCCGGACGGCGGCCAGTACCACCTGACGATCAAAGACGGGGCCTGCTCGGTGCAGGAGGGAATCCATCCGGCTCCGCACGTGACCTTCTCAATGTCGGGCGAGGACTGTTTGGGGGTCCTGGGCGGGCGGCTTGACGGGCCCTCGGTGTTCCTCTCCGGCCGCCTCCGGATTTCCGGCGACCTGGGCCTCGCGATCCAGTTGAAGTCCCTGTTCCCCTCGGTGCGCTAGCCTGCTCCGTCAGCCTCGGACGGGGCTCTCCGCCAGCGCCTCGGATTCCCTCGGCCAGTCGGTCCTGGCCGGCTCCCCGTTCGTCTTCATCTCCGGATCCGCCTTGCGCGGGAACCGCTCCTCCAGGATCAGGTACAGGGTCGGGATCAGGAACAGGGTCAGGACCGTCGAGACCGTAAGGCCGCCGATCACGGCGCGGGCCAGGGGCGCGTTGGTCTCGCCGCCCGTGCCGAGCCCCAGCGCCATGGGCAGCAGGCCGAAGACCGTCGCGAGCGAGGTCATGAGGATCGGCCGCAGCCTCGTCCGCGCCGCCTTGACGACGGCTTCGCGCAACGCGATCCCGCGCCGCCGCAGCACGTTCGTGTAGTCCACGAGCAGCACGCCGTTGGAGACCACGATTCCGAGCATCATGATGACGCCCATGAACGAGGTGGTGGACAGCGTCGTGCCCGTCAGGAACAGCATCAGGATCACGCCGGGAAAGCCCATCGGGACCGAGAACATGATGATGAAGGGGTCCAGCAGGGATTTGAACTGGGCCGCCATCACCATGTAAACGAGCAGGAGCGCGAGCACGGAAGCGAAGATCAGTCCCTGAAAGGTCTCCCGCTGTTGCTGGATCTGTCCGGTCAGCCGGATGCTGAAGCCGGGCGGGAGCTGCAAGTCCGCGAAGCGTGCTTCCAATTCCTCCGCGATGGCGCCAAGGTCCCGGTCCACCGGATTGGCCGTGATGTGGACGATCCGCTGGAAGTATTTCCGCTCGATCTGGACCGGGCCGGCGTTCAGGTGGACCGCCGCCACGTTCTTGAGCAGGACCGGCTCGCCCGTCCGGCTCGTGAGCAGGATGTTGTCCAGATCCGTCAGGTCCTTCCGATACTCCTCGGCCAGCCAGGCGCTGATGTAGTACTCGTTCCCGTTCTGTGGGTCGGTGTAGATGATCGGGTCGGTCTGCCCGTTCCCGTTCAGCGAGAACAGCACCGCGTTGGCCACGTCGGTCTCGCTGATCCCCAGCAGCGCGGCCTTCTCCCGGTCCACCG
This sequence comes from Nitrospirota bacterium, assembly GCA_040757595.1. NCBI lineage: Bacteria > Pseudomonadati > Nitrospirota > Nitrospirota bacterium. The sequence goes on from JBFLWP010000006.1 coordinate 107,994, forward strand.
TGATGTCGAGCTCGGGATAGTTCTCCTCCCGGCTCGCCTCGATGTCGGCGAGGCCGTGGACCTGGTGCATGACCGTCTCGACCTGCCGGATCACCCCGCGGGCCTTCTCCAGGTCGTAGCCGTAGATCTCGACGTCCACGGACTTCTGGGACCCGAAGCTCACGATGCGCTTCACGAGCCCGCCGGGGTCGAAGAAGACCGCGACGCCGGGGAAGAGCTTCAGGACCTTCGGCCGCACCTCGTTCATGATCTGGACCTGGCTGCGCCTCCGCTGATCGGGCGGCTTCAGGTACACGGAGATCTGGGAGGCGTGAGGGCCGGTGTTCCGGTTGAAGAGGGACGACCGGCCCTGGGTCGTCACCCCGGTGCTGGACACGACGGTTTCCAGCTCCTCGGGCGGGATCGTCTCCCGGAGCACCCGCTCGATCTCCGCCACCTGCTGCTCGGTCTTCTCCACCCGCTGGCCCACCGGCGCGCGCACGTAAATCCTGAACTGGCTCTCGTCGGTCACCGGCAGAAACTCGGTGCCGATGAAGGGCAGCAGGGCCAGCGAGGCGGCGAAGATCGCCACGATGGTCCCGATCAGGACCTTCTTGTGGCCCAGCGCCCAGCTCAGGGCCTCCTGGTAGCGGGCATCGAAGGCCTCGTACCTTCCGGCGCTCCATCGCATGAGCCGCGCGAACCAGGCCGGCATGTGCGTGTGGGCCTCCTGCTCCGGCTTGAGAAACTTGTAGCAGAGGGCCGGCGTGACCGTGCGCGAGATGAAGAACGAGGTGAACAGCGCGATCGCGATCGTGAACGTGAGAGGGATGAACAGGAGCTTCGCGATGCCGATGAGGAAAAAGATCGGCAGGAACACGACCACGGTGGTGACGGTGGAGGCGAAGATCGGCATGGCCACCTCACGGGCCGCCTCCAGCAGGGCCTCCCACTTGGTCGGGACCGCGAGGTCGAGCGGGGCCTCCGGGTTCAGCTCCCGCGCGGCCGCCTGCACCTCCTCCCAGCGCCGGCGGCTCTCGTTCAGGTGGCGCTGGATGTTCTCCAGCTCGACGATCGAGTCGTCCACCAGCCGGCCGATGCCCAGCGCCAGCCCGCCCAGCGTGAAGACGTTCAGGGTCTGCCCGCTGAAGTAGAGGACGATGAACGTGACGAGGATCGAGAGCGGAATCGCGACCGAGATGATCAGCGTGCTGGTCAGGTTGCGCAGGAAGATCAGGATCACGGCCGCCGCCAACAGGGAGCCGTGCAGGGCCTGCTCGATCAGGTTCTTGATGGACTGCCTGATGTAGACGGACTGGTCGAAGGAGACGCCCAGCTTCACGTTGGGCGGAATGCCGATCATCTTGGGGAGTGCCTGCCGGAGCGCGTCCACAACCTCGACCGTGTTCGCGGTGGGCTGTTTGTTCACGCGCAGGTAGACCGACCGCTGGCCGTCCGTCCGGACGATGTTGGTCTGAATGTCCGAGGAGTCCGTGACCGTGCCGAGATCCCGCACCCGGACCGGCTGGCCCTGCGGCGTGACCTTGACGATCACGTCGTTGATCGGCTCGACGGTCCTGAACTGGTTGTTCGTGAAGACGTTGTAGTCCAGGGTACCGGCCTTGATGTCGCCGGAGGGGAGGATCAGGTTGGAGGCCTTGACCTCGCGGACCACGTCCAGGATCGAGAGCCCCCGGGCCTGGAGCAGGGCCGGGTCCAGGTTGATGTTGATCTGGCGGATCTTGCCCCCCTCGACGGTGGCGGCCGCCACGTTCTGGATCTGCTCGATCTGGGGCGCGATCACGTTGTAGGCCAGGTCGTACAGCGCGCGCTCGTCCATGTTGGTGCCGGACACGGTGACGAGCGCGACCGGGATGTTCGAGAGGTCGAACTTCACGATGAAGGGCTGGAGGACGCCGGGCGGGAGCTGGTTGAGGATCTGGGTGACGCGCTGCATCACCTCCATCTGCCCGACGTTGATGTCGGCGCCCCAGTTGAACCAGATCTGGACCGCCCCGATCCCGTGCTTGGCGAAAGACTCCACGTGCTCGACGTTCGAGGCGGAGCTGACGGCCTTCTCGATCGGATAGACGACGCTCTGCTCGATGTCGAGCGGGGGGGCCCCCTTGTAGATCACGCCCACGAAGGCGACCGGCACCTGGATGTTCGGGAACAGATCCACCGGCAGGCGGTCCAGGGACGTGGCACCCAGCACCACCATGGCCAGGGAGAGCATCAGGATGCCGATGCGGTTTCTGAGGGCGAGGAGAGTCAGCCACATAATTAGAGTGTGATGGGTGACAGGTGAAGGGTGACAGGTGAAGAACGATCAGGTTGGGGTTGACACATCACGCCTCACCCATCACCCTTCACGTTTTACTGCTGGAAGAGGGCTGGCCTGCACGCTGGTCCCGTCGGTGACCAGGTCCTTGCCGGAGAGGATTACCTGCTCGGCGCCGGTCAGCCCCTTGGTGATCTCGATGCGCGTGCCGGCCCGCACGCCGACCTCCACCGGAACCTGGTAGGCCTTCCCCTCGCGGACGACGTAGACGTACTGGCTTTCCTCCAGCCGGGTCAGGGCGTCGATCGGGATCTGCACGGCGCTCGGGTGGAGGCCGACGATCAGCTCGACCCGGGCGAACATGCCGCCCTTGAGGGCCAGGTCGGGGTTCTCCAGGTCCACCTCCACGGTCATCGTGCGGGTGCCGCGATTCAGGGCCTGCACGATCCGGGTGACCTTGCCCGCGAACACCCGGTCCGGGTAAGCCTCGGCGCGCACCTCGGCCTTCTGGCCGATCTTGACCAGCGGCACGTCCTTCTCCACCACCTCGATCATGATCCGGACCGTGTTGATGTGGTGCAGGGTCAGGATGCCGCGGGACATGGTCGAGGTGCTGGCCGTCGAGCCGGTGACGTAGGCGCCGGGGTCCAGGTTCCGCTCGGCGATGTAGCCGGCGAAGGGCGCCCGGATGTACGAGTAGGAGAGGTTCGTCTCGGCCTGCTGCAGCGCTACCTCCATCTGCTTCACCTGGGCCTTGAGCGACTCGATCTGGGCGACCGCCGTGTCGTAGTTGACCTGCGCGTTGTCCAGGTCCTGTTGGGACACGAACTGGTCCTTGATCAGCTTCTCGAACCGGGACAGGGTCAGCTTGGCGTTCCGGATGTTCGCCTCCTGGCGCAGCACGTCCGCCCGCGCCGCGGCCAGGTTGGCCTTGGCGCGGTTCACCGCGTGGACGTAGTCGGTGTGGTCGATCTCGACGAGCAACTGGTTGGCCTTCACGAAGTCGCCCTTGTCCACGTGCAGCTTCGCGATGTAGCCGTCCACGCGCGAGAACACGTTTACCTGCTGGAAGGGCTGGATGTCCGCGGTGAAGGGCAGGCGCACGTCCAGATCCTGGCGGAGCGGCGTGACCGTGCCGACCGTGATCACCCGCCCCTTGCGCCCGTCGCCCTTGGCGCTGCTGTTGGTCAGACGGAACAGCACCAGCCCGGTCAGCGCCAGGACCAGGATGACCAGGAACGTCAGGCCCGGATGTTGCCGGAGACGGTTCATGAGAGCGCGTGCCTCGCCTTTCTGCCGACCAGTTTCAAATGCCGCGGCCTCGCGCGAATGCCGTCCAGGAACAGCGAGACGTAGGCGGCGACGCTGTCTTCGGGGGTCCGGTGCTCGCGGACTCTGAAGATCTCGTGCAGCAGCCGGTGGTGCGCGACCATGCCCATGAAGGCGCGGGCGGCGAGGAGCGGGTCCACGCGCTGGAAGGCGCCGTCTTCGACGCGCTTGGCGATGTACCCGGCCAGGTAGTCGTAAAACACCCGGTGCTGGTTCCGGAAGAACATGTCCGAAAGATCGTGGCCCTCCAGCGCGCTGAACAGGAGCAGCCGGAGCAGCGTCGGGTCGGACGCCCGACGGATCCGGTGGCTCGCGATCAGCGTGAACACGCGGTGGTCGTTCCGCTTGCGGGCCGCCGCCTCGACTGCGGCCAGCAATTGAGAGAGGGGGGCTTTCTCCGCCAGGATCGCGGCGTAGAGCGCACGCTTGGTGGGGAAATGTTTGAAGAGCAGGGCCTCGCTGATGCCGGCCGTCCTCGCGATCTCCCTGGTGGTCGTCCCCTTGAACCCGTTGGCGGCGAAGAGCGCCGCTGCGGCCGCGATGATGCTGGCCTGGCGCTCGTGTCCGGAGGGTCTGGCGGCGCGCTCGATCGGCTTGGAATGGCGCACGGGCTTCATCGGAGGCCTCGGTGAGTGAGTGGTTACTCACCACAGCCTAACACGGCGTGAGGGCCGCGGCAAGCGGGGGCGAAGTCCGTTTACATCCCGCCCATGTAATCCAGGAACTTGGCCGCCAGGGTGCGGCTCTCGATGAAGAGGACGCCGCGCTCCTGCCGCACGTCGAAGGTCAGGTTGACCTCCGTTTCCGTCCCGCGCCAAGTGAACTGGTGGTTGCCGCTGGCCGCGATCTGGCCGGGCGTCAGGTCGAGGGGACCGTACTGGGCCTGCAGATAGGCGACCAGTTGCTCGTGCGCCCGCTTCCCGCGGTACCGAACGGACACGCGCGCGAACTGGTTGTCGATCGAGAAGAGCTTCATCGAATCCACGGGCGTGCCACCCAGCGTGGGCGGCGCCTGTTTCAGTTCGAATTCCTTGACGCGTTCGTCGGAGAACGTCAGGGTCAGGCCGGAAGACTCGGAAAGCGGGGCGCCCCAGGCAAAGTCCCGGAAGCCCTTGGGGTCGTTCAGCATCGAGACCGCAAGGACCGGCGTGGCGACGAACAGGCCCAGACACAGAACGGACAGGGACGCCGGCGCGACGGGCGGAAGGCTCGATGAGGGGGCAGCTTCCATGGCAACCGTCTTTCACCGGATCGAGGGGAGCTGGCCGCGGGCGGCACGCCCTCGCTCAGTACCCGGATCCCGTATCGGACAGAAAATCATTGAACCGCGGCGAGAGGGTGCGGCTTTCGATGAACAGGTACCCGCGCTCGCCTTTGGCCTCGAAGGTCAGATTGACCTCGGTTTCCGGCCCGCGCCAGTTGAACTGCTGGTTGAGCCCGCGGACCATGGAGCCGGGAGCCCGCTCCACCGGCCCGAACGCGGATTCCAAATAGGCCAGCACCTGGGCGTGCGTCTGGCTGCCCCGATAGCGGATCGTGACGCGGCCGAACTTGCCGTCAATGACGAACAGCCTCAGGGATTCCACCTTCGCCTGCCCGAGCGGCGGGGGGCCCTGCTTCAGGTCGTACCCCTGTACGCGGTCCATGGACTGGGCCAGGACCAGATCCGGCCGGCCGGCCAGGGGCGCGCCCCAGGGGATGCCGTTGAACCCTTGGGGGTCGTTGACGATCGTCGCGCTGGCGAGTGCCCGGGCGGGCGCCGTTGCGGCAAGGAGGAGGAGAAGGGCAGCGATCCAGGCGTCCCGCTTCATGGTGTGATCCCGACTGCCGGGGCTCAATGCGTGGGGTCACACCCTAGCATGAGTGCGCCCGGCTGCACAACCGGTCCCGGTCGCGCCCGCGCCTTGTGCGGCTCCCGCCGCTTGGCTATAATGCGGCCCGCTTCACGGTCCGGCGGTGCGCGGGAGGAACGGGTGATCGAGAGCGACGACTTCGTCCGGACCCTGCAGGACATCGGGTTCGACTTCTTTACCGGCGTGCCCGACACCTTTCTGGCCGGCATCATCGCCACGCTGCTCGAGCGACGCCTCTTCGTCCCCGCGGTGCGCGAGGATGCGGCGGTGGCCATGGCCGCCGGGGCGTACATGGCCGGCAAGGTGCCGGCGGTCCTGATGCCCAACGCCGGGTTGGGGCGGTGCCTGGACACGCTGGTCTCACTGAACCTCGTCTGCCGACAGCCCTGCCTGCTCCTTGTCTCCTGGCGCGGGTTCCAGGGGAAGGACGCCCCCGAGCATCTCGTCATGGGGCAGACCGTGACGCAGCTCCTCGACACGGTCCGGATCCCGCACCGGACGCTGTCGGAGCCGACCGCCCAGGACGACCTCAACTGGGTGGCGCAGACCTTCATGAAGGCCCGCGTTCCCGTGGCGCTGCTGCTCAAGAGCGGAGTCGTCCGCGGGCTGCAACCATGAAAAGCGTGACGCGTCGCTCGTGATGCGTGAAGCGTCTGAAACGAGAGACGAACGACGAACGACGAGGGACGAAGAATGAGGCCGGAAGAGGGGACGATGCAGAGCCGGGCGCGGGCGATTCAGACGCTCCTGGACCTGCTCACCGATCAGCCGGTCGTCGTGTGCAGCGGGTTCCCGTCCCGCGAGACGTTCAAGCTGCGGGACCGGCCGACGCACTTCTACATGGCGGGGGCCGTGGGCACGGCCGCGGCGGTCGGGCTGGGGGTGGCGCTGGGCAAGCCCGGGAAGAAGGTCGTGGTGCTGGACGGGGACGGGAACGTCCTGATGGGGCTGGGCACGCTCGCGACGGTCGGGGCGCTGGCGCCGAAGAACTTGATCCACGTGGTGCTGGACAACGAGGTCTACGGCGGCAGCGGCAACCAGCCGTCGCTCTCGCGGGTGGTGCGGCTGGATCAGGTGGCCAAGGCGGCCGGCTACGCGAACGTGGAGCGGGTGCGCGAGCGGGAAGACCTCGCCTACGAGTTCAAGACCATGCTGACCGCGGACGGCCCCAGCTTCCTGCTCGTGAAAGTGAACGAGCTGGCGGAGGACGTCGGCCCGGTCCCGCTCGAGCCGCCCCAGATCACCGAGCGATTCCGAAAGGCGATTGAATAGCGTCGCTCGTGAAGCGCGGACTGACGCAGGAACACCGGAGTTTTCCGCTGACGAGAGACGCTTCACGCTTCATGATCAACGAGGTGAACTTGTGATTTTACTCACTCCCGGTCCCGTCAACGTCTCGGAGCGGGTACGCGCAGCCCTGCAGGGAACGGCCATCGGACCCCACGAGGCCGAATTTGCGGAGCTGGTCCACGGCATCAGACAGAAGCTGCTCCGGGCCTTCGTGCCGGGAGCCGAATCCGACTATACGGCGATCGTCCTGACCGGCTCGGGGAGCGCGGCCGTGGAAGCGGCCCTGCTCTCCTCCCTGCCCCACGGGAAACGCGCCCTCGTCATCAACAATGGCCCTTATGGGGAGCAAATGGCCTCCATCGTGGGGGTCCACCGGCTGGGGGTGGCGGAATACAAGCTGGAGCTGGGGGCCAAGTTCGACCCGGAGCGGCTCCGGCTCGCGCTGCGGCAGCATCCGGAGGTCCACGTCGTGGCCATGGTCCACCACGAGACGAGCACGGGCCAGCTCAATCCGGTCAGGGAGATGGCGGAGGTGGCGGACAGCCAGAACCGCGTGTTCCTCGTGGACTCGGTGGGCGGCCTGGGCGGAGAGCCGCTGGACATCGCCGGCTCGCACCTCTACATGGTCGCCGGGGCGGCCCACGTGGGCATCCAGGGATGGCCCGGCGTCTCCTTCGTGCTCGTACGCAAGGGGTTCATGGAACGGATGAAGAGCTATCCCAAGCGTTCCTGGTACCTGCACCTGCCCCACTACTACGAGGACGAGGAGCGGGGCACCATCCCGTTCACGCCGGCGACGCCGGTCTATGCGGCCTTCCACGAGGCGCTCGCGGAGCTGCTGGAGGAGGGTGTGGCTGCGAGGACCCAACGGTACAGGAAACCGACCGCGATGCTCCGCAAGAAGCTGGGCGAGCTGGGGCTCAAGCCGCTTCTGCCGCCAGAGCACCAATCCGGGACGCTCACCGCCTGGCATCTGCCGCCGGGCCTGACCGACGAGCTGCTCCGCACTCGCTTGAAGGAACGGGGCTACGTGATCCCGCCCGGTCAGGGCTCGCTCGCCGGCAAGATCTTCCGCGTGGCCACGATGGGCGCGCTGACCGATCAGCAGATCGAGGGGTTTCTCACGGCCTTCCAGCAGGCGCTGGAATCGGCCGCCGTGCGTCCTTAGACGATCGGGGCCTTCCCGCCGGCATCGATCGCAACCTGTGCTGAGGCTGATCCTCTTCTTGCCCGGCCTAGCCGCCCTGATGGGGCTTGCGGCGCTCGGGGAGAAAGGCCTTGCGGGATGGTGCGGGCGGGTGAAGGGGGCCATGGTTTGAGCGTCCCGCGTGCGTCCGGCTAGGAGGGCCCGTAGAAACGGTCTCGGATTTGAAGGAGATCGAGGGCCAAGGAGGCGCCGAAGGTCGGGCCCCTGTCCTTGCCGTTGATGAGGTCGTTCCAAGTCTCGATCGTCACGTACGGGACGCGGATGAGCAGGGAGCCGAACCGCTCTTCCTGGCTGTTGCCTTTGAAATCCACGAACAGGCCGGAATCCACGGTGATGGCGAACTCGACTTCCCGAATCGGCTTGTTCTCCTTGTCGTAGTTCCCGACGCTCACCGAGGCTTGCCCAAGGTAGGTCTGGGGCGCGACGGCGGTGAAGCCCTGGAAGGCGGCGCCTCCATAGGGGCGGCTGTATCGCCCCATCGCGGAAAAGCGCAGGTGCTCAAAGACCTGCAGCCAGCCGTTCGGGGGCAAGCCGGAGAGACTCGCGGTGCTCTCCGCGAGGGAGAATCGCCGCACCCCCACCCGCGTCCATAGCTCCTGGTACAGTGACCCGGTGGTCCCTCCGATGCCGAGAAAGCCGGTCCTCTGAGTTCCCAGCACGTCGGTCCATCTGGTCACCGACGAGTCCAGCATGAAATCGGTTTGCTCCCTGGTGGCTCCGACGGGGACCGGCGCAAAGCCTCGAATCTTGTGGATCGCGTCGTTTTGCAGGAACCTCGTGGGCTGGTCGGAAGTCGGGCCGGTCCCGGCGGTGAGGTTGGTGCTCCACCCCTCAAACCGTTTCCAAATGTTCGGTCCAACTGAGCGCGATCATGTTGAACCCCATCGTCTCCTTGATCGTGGAATTGTAGCGGTGGCGCTCGCCGTCGAATTCCGTGAAGCGGTTCAGCACCAATCCGGCGGTCAGGGTGTCGTCCCGATCGGGGTAGGCGATCGCTCCCCAGTGGACGCTCGGGGACAGGGTTTCCGGCCAGGCCGGTGCCACAGTGCCGAGCAGGACCGAGAGGCACACGAAGGCCGTGCTCGTCCAGTGGCGGGGTGAAGTGGTGCCGGCCGGCCGGTTTACGCTTGTACCGAACGGGGTGTGCCGCGCGTCGCGGGAAGGCCTCAGCCTAGAGTCTCAATCACGGGCGATGCAACTGGATGCGGCGCGTCCCGTTTACACGGGTCCGTCGGCTTGTTAGGATACGCCGCGATGGGTCTGGGGATGAAACTCGTCTGGGCGGCGGTCGCGGTCCTCTGCGCGCTCGCCTTCGGCTTCGTCACGGGCGCGCTGAACCCGGGCGAGCGGGTCAACGGCCTGTGGCTGGTCGTCGCGGCCGGCTGCTTCTACGCCCTCGCCTTCCGTTTCTACGGGCGGTTCCTGGCCCGCCGCGTGACGGAGCTCAACGATGCGCGCGTGACGCCGGCCGTCCGCCTCAACGACGGGACCAACTTCCATCCCACGAACAAGTACGTCCTGTTCGGCCATCATTTCGCCGCCATCGCCGGCGCGGGGCCGTTGCTCGGCCCGGTGCTGGCGGCGCAGTTCGGCTACCTGCCGGGCTTCCTCTGGCTGGTGATCGGCGCGGTGCTGGCCGGGGCGGTGCAGGACTTCATCATTCTCGTCGCTTCGCTGCGCCGGAACGCCCGGTCGCTGCCGGAGATCGCGCGGGACGAGCTCGGGCCGGTCACGGGGACGGCGACCGCCGCGGCGGTCCTGTTCATCGTGGTCGTGGCGCTGGCGGGCTTGGGGCTGGCCGTGGTCAACGCCCTCTACCGCAACGCCTGGGGGACCTTCACGATCGCGATGACGATCCCCATCGGCGTCCTGATGGGCTTCTATCTGCAGAGGTTCCGTCCCGGCCGCGTCGGGGAAATCTCGGCCCTGGGCGTCGTGCTGCTGGTCGTCTCGGTGCTGGCCGGCCGGGCGGTGGCGCAATCGCCGCTTGGAAGCTGGTTCGAATTCGAGCAGCACACGCTGGTCTGGTTGCTGGCCGGCTACGGGTTCGTCGCCTCGGTCCTGCCCGGCTGGATGCTCCTCGTGCCGCGGGGCTATCTCTCCACCTTCATGAAAATCGGCGTCGTCGCGCTGCTCGGCCTCGGGGTGATCGCGATGGCGCCGGAGGTCGAGATGCCGCGCATCACGGCGTTCGCGGGCGGCGGCGGGCCGATCATTCCCGGCACGCTCTTCCCGTTCCTCTTCATCACGATCGCCTGCGGGGCCATCTCGGGCGTCCATTCCCTGATCTCCTCCGGCACCACCCCGAAGATGATCGAGCGCGAATCGCACGCGCTGGCGGGCTACGGCGCGATGCTGCTCGAAAGCTTCGTGGGGGTGATGGCGCTGATCGCCGCGTCCGTCCTGATCCCCGGCGATTACCTGGCGATCAATACCCTGCTGTCGTCCGATGCGCTCGCGGCGATGGGCTTTCCGGTGGCGCGCATTCAGGAGCTCTCCCGCCTCGTCGAGGTGGACGTGACCGGCCGGCCGGGCGGGGCGGTCTCGCTGGCGGTCGGGATGGCCTCGATCTTCAGCGCGCTCCCCGGCATGGCCGGCCTCATGGCCTATTGGTATCAGTTCGCGCTCCTGTTCGAGGCCCTGTTCATCCTCACGACGATCGACACCGGCACCAGAATCGTGCGGTATCTGCTCCAGGAAATGGGCGGGCGCGTCTATGCGCCGCTGGGGCGCCTGAACTGGTGGCCCGGCGTGCTCGCCAGCAGCGCACTCGTGGTCGGAGCCTGGGGCTACCTGATCGGAGCGGGGAGCATCTCCACGATCTGGCCCATGTTCGGCGCGGCCAACCAGTTGCTGGGGACGCTGGCGCTCTGCATCGGCACGACGGTGTTGATCAAGATGGGCAAGGCCTGGTACCTCTGGGTGACGGCGGCGCCGATGCTGTTCGTGGGGGCGATCACGCTGACCGGCTCCTACGAGCTCTTCTTCATTTTCACGGCGAAGGCCCGCGCCGCCGGGACCGACGAGGCGTTTGCCCTGTACCTGGACGCCGTCCTCGTGAGCGTCGTCGCGCTGCTGGCGGTGGTGGTGCTGACGGACGGCCTGCGGCAATGGTACGGGTACCTAGTGCAGGGACGGCCGTACCGGAGCAGCGAGGTCATCGTCGGGCCCGGCGGCATCCCGCTGGGCGGCGCGTCTCCGGCCGGGCGGGAGGGCCTCAAGATTTCCATTGATCGGTGCTGTTGATGCAGGGGGGAACCATGGTCAGTGGTCGGCGGTCAGTGCTGAATATGCGCTTTGCGCAGTCTATATCCGCCGCTATCCACTAACCACTGACCACGATTTTTTGACTTAGGCAGGAGGTTAGGTGATGGCCGACCTGAATTCGTTCGACGTCGTCTCGCAGGTGGACATGCAGGAGGTCAAGAACGCCGTGGATCAGACCGTGAAGGAGATCCGCCAGCGGTTCGACTTCAAGAACTCGAAGACCGAGCTGACGCTCAAAGAAAAGGAAAAAGAGCTGGTCGTGCTGTCGGACGACGAGTACAAGCTCAAGGCCGTGATCGAGATCCTGAAGGCCAAGTGCGTCAAGCGCCACGTGTCGCTCAAGGCGCTCACGTTCGGCGCCACGGAGGAAGCGCTGGGCGGGACGGTCCGCCAGACGATCACGATCCAGAGCGGCCTCGCCGCCGACAAGGCCAAGCAGATCAGCCAGGCGATCCGGGACGGCAAGTTCAAAGTGCAGGCGCAAATCCAGGGAGAGCAGATCCGCGTCCAGAGCAAGAGCAAGGACGAGCTCCAGACCGTGATCGCGTTTCTCCGGCAAAAGGATTTCGGCGTGGACCTCCAGTTCACCAACTATCGGTGATGCGTGACGGGTGACTCGTGACGCGTGCAGTGGCCCCGCTCCTGGCGCTGGGTGCGCTCTTCCTCGCCATGCTCGCCTCCGGGTGCGGGCGGAGCGACGCGATCGTCGTCATTGCGCTGCATCCCGCCAACCCGAGCATCATCTACGTCGCCACCAACGATTACATCTACAAGACCCGGGACGGGGGCCAGACGTGGCAGAACCTCTCGCGGGGCATGACCCACTCGCGCGTGATCTCGATGGCGGTGGATCCGACCTACCCGGCCACCGTGTACGCCGGCACCAAGGGGGACGCGGTCTTCAAGAGCTACGACGGGGGGCAGCGGTGGGTCTCGCTGCGGGCCGGGCTTGACGACGTGACGATTACCTCCGTGGTCAACCAGTTCGTGTTCGACCCGGCCGACAGCAACCACCTCTTCGTCGCGACCACGATGGGCGTCTTCGAGTCGCAGAACGGCGGCGAACAGTGGCAGAAGCGCATGGACGGCATGAAGGAAGTGCTCATGGTGGTGACGCTCGCGCTGGACCCGGCGAGGCCGACGATCCTCTACGCCGGCACCAGCGGGGGCGTCTACAAGACCGTGAACCGCGCGGCCCTGTGGGAGAAGGTGAACAACGGGCTCGTGCCGCCGGAGGTCCTGAAGTCCTCGCGCGCGCTCGGGGTGACGGTCATGGCGGTGGACCCCCACGCGCCCGACACGGTCTACGCGGCGACGCTGAGCGGAATCTATAAGACGACCGACGGAGCCAAGTCCTGGGTCCGCATCGCCCAGTCGCTCCCGGACCAGATGATCAGCGCGATGGCGCTCGACCGGTCCGCGTCCGACACCCTCTACGTGGCGAGCCGGGAAGGGGTGCATCGGAGCCGGGACGGGGGGGCGACGTGGCAGACGCTCAACGTCGGCTTGGCAACCCTGAACATCCGTTCGCTGGCCCAGAGCCAGACCGATCCCAAAGTCTGGTACGTGGGGACGAACGGGAGCGGGCTCTACCGCAGTCAGGACGGGGGAGAGACATGGACGTCGCTGCCGCCGGTCCGGGAGACTGAAAGGCGTGATGGGTGATGAGTGACGGGTGATGAGAGGGGACCCTTCACCGATCACCCATCACCGATCACAGTCTCCATTCAGCGGCGGTTGAAGCTGGAATCTCCGGCTGCCGGGCCCACTCTCGTCGGGAGGGACGTAGAGCCGGCCGGCCCCTGCTGGGTGCCGATTTCGAAGCCGGTCGAGTTCGGCAGCGTCGTGTCCTGGGTGGCTGTCCCCTGGCGCGTGGGAAGAGTCGTGTTCTGCGTGTCCAGGCCTCTTCTGGGATTGAGGTCCCGCGGATCGCTGGCGGGAGAGCCGACCTCGCCGATGTCCACGCCGAACGCGCTGGGCAGCGTCGTGCTCTCGATCGCGGTGCCGACCCGGTTGGGCAGGGTGGTGGCCGGAGGTCCCTGGGTCCTGTCCGTGGCGCTCAGATCAGTTCCCGTCGGCGCCGATTGCGGCGGGACCACCGGCCGAAACTCCTTCTGAAGCGCGCTCTCCTCTTCTTGAATCCGGCGCCGCTCCCGGCTCGCCGCCTCATAGTCCTGCTGGTTCAGCCTCTCATAGGCTTCATCGAGACCTTGCCAGCGCTTCCGCAGCTTGCGGAGATCGTCCCGCGCCTGGGCGACCGTACGGATGATTTGACTCAGCGTCCACCCGCGGCAATTGGGGCAATCCGGTTGGCTCATGTTGACAAGCCCGGTCTCTTGAATGGCTTTGAGAAGGAAATAGGCCTGGTCCTGGATCTCCTCAAGCTCGTCGAGCGAGCCGGGATCGCTGGCGCAGCAGTCTAAGAATTCTCGGTACCGATGGGCGAATCTCGATGCTTCACTCTGAATGTCTTGGATTTTGATCGGGGCTCTCGCTTTGAGCTTTTTCTCCTTTTCTCTTTCGGCGGCCCGCCGCTTGTCCGCTTCCTCGACCAGCGGGGAGCAGCCGGGCTGCAGCGTGGCGGCGTACTGCTGGTCGGGAGTTTTGTGCGGACACCAATAGACCGGACCGGGGGGGTTCAGGGGATTCTTGGGATCGAGCTCCGCCGCGTTGGCCGGGGAGAAGCAGGCCAAGACCGCAAGGGCTGCGAGCCCGCAGATTCTCATGGTGCCGACAGTCCCGACGTTCATGCAGCCATTCTGCTCGTCGCATTTCGGGAATGTCAATCAATTGCCGCCAACCGCGCGGCGACGAGGTCTCCCGGCGCCCTTGCAAACCCTGTCGGGAATTCGATAGGCTGCTTAGAAAATAGCCAACAGCGAGTAGCAAATAGCTCATAGCTGCTAGCTGTCCGCTGCCATCTTTTTCATGCTGCAGGGTGAGCTGCGGGCTCATTCATGATGACGGCCATCTACATCGAAGAGGCCGCCCGCCACGTCGGGCGGGAAGTGACGATCCGCGGCTGGCTGCGGCACCGCCGCTCCAGCGGCAAGATCCACTTCCTGATCGTCCGGGACGGGACCGGCGACATCCAGGCCGTCGTGAGCAAGGGGACGGTCGGGGAAGAGGCGTTCGGCCAGGCGGCCAGGCTGACTCAGGAATCCTCCCTGATCGTGACCGGCACGTTGCGGCAGGAGCCCCGCGCCCCGGGCGGGTACGAGTTGGACGCGACCCGCGTCGAGACCCTCCAGCTCGCCGAGCCCTTCCCGATCCAGCCGAAGGAGCACGGAGTCGGGTTCCTGATGGAGCACCGGCACCTATGGCTGCGGTCCAGCCGTCAGCACGCGGTCCTGCGGATCAGGCACGAGATCATCCGCGCCTGCCGCAACTTCTTCGACGAGCGGGGGTTCACCCTCTTGGACGCGCCGATCTTCACGCCCAACGCCTGCGAGGGCACGACGACGCTTTTCCAGACCGACTACTTCGACGAGAAGGCCTATCTGACCCAGAGCGGGCAGCTCTACAGCGAGGCGACCGCGGCGGCCTTCGGAAAGGTCTATTGCTTCGGCCCGACGTTCCGGGCAGAGAAATCCAAGACGCGCCGCCACCTGATGGAATTCTGGATGGTCGAGCCGGAGGTGGCCTTCGCGGATCTGGCCGACACGATGGAGCTGGCCGAAGCCTTCGTCAGCGCCATCGTCGAGCGGGTGCTGGCCACGCGACGGCCCGAGCTCGCGGTGCTGGAGCGGGACGTGGGCAAGCTGGAGCGGGTGAAGCCGCCGTTCCCGAGAATCACGTATGAGGAGGCCGTGAGGCTGCTGCAGCAGAAGGGCAATCCGATCCAGCTCGGCGACGATTTCGGCGGGGACGAGGAGACGCTGCTCTCGAGCGAGTTCGACCGTCCGGTGATCGTCCATCGCTATCCTGCCGCGGTCAAGGCCTTCTACATGCAGAGCGATCCGGCGCGGCCCGATCTGGCCTTGTGCATGGACATGCTGGCCCCGGAGGGCTATGGGGAGATCATCGGCGGCGGGCAGCGCATACACGAACACGACAAGCTGCTGAGCCGGATTCGGGAGCACAAGCTGCCGGAGGAGGCGTTCCGCTGGTACCTGGATCTGCGGCGCTACGGCTCGGTGCCCCACGCGGGGTTCGGCATGGGGATTGAGCGGGCCGTCGCCTGGATCTGCGGCCTGGAGCACGTGCGCGAGACCATTCCGTTCCCGAGGATGCTCTATAAACTGTATCCATAAGCTGATAGCGAACAGCCAACAGCGAATAACTCGGAACCCCGAATGGCGGTCGCTGCTATCTATTCGCTATTAGCTGTTCGCTTTGTTTGACGCGATGTCCCTGAGTGGGCGGGATCGCGACGATGTTTGGCAGGTCATCGAGTACCAGTTCACGAAGCTTCACGACCTTCCTTCTTCAACCTTCTACCGCCATTAACGCGCGGGGGCGACGGTCCGCTGCCGGGAAAGAGGGGGGCCAGCCCGGTCCAGCAGAAAACCGGTTGCTCGGCCTTTTCAGGCCGGGAAAACCGGGTCTTCAGCACCGCCCTGGGGGTAACTCACCTAATTTCCTGTCCTACAAAAGGTTTTTGAAAAGATTTTTATTGACAAGCCAAGCAGGCCATGTATACTGCTGCCGAAAAGTGGGTGAAAGTGGGAGCTAATGGAAGTTATGGAGAAATGGCCACTTCCCACGTCCCGGTTCTGGCTGAAGAGGTCGTTCACTGGCTGGCCTGCCGTCCCGGAGGCCGCTACCTCGATTGCACGGTCGGATACGGCGGCCATGCGGCCAGGATTCTGGAACTCAGTGCGCCTGACGGCATCCTGGTCGGAGTGGACCGGGATCAGGAAGCGCTCCGGTCGGCCCGCGAGCGGCTTGCGCCGTTCGGCGAGCGGGCGCGCTTGGTCCACGGCAATTTCCGCGAGCTCGCGGCGCATCTCCGTTCCGCGGGAGTTCCGGAGGTGGATGGCGTGATCTTCGATCTCGGCGTCTCATCGGTGCAGCTCGACCGGCCGGAGCGGGGATTCAGCTTCCAGGCCGACGGTCCGCTGGACATGCGGATGGATCAGGCCGGCGGCCCGACGGCCGCGCAGTTGATCCGGGACCTGTCCGAACCGGAGCTGGCCGACCTGATTTACCAGTACGGTGAGGAACGCTACGCGCGCCGCATCGCCCGCGCGATCGTGCGGGCCCGCGCCGTCCGCCCGATCGAGACGACGCTGCAGTTGGCCTCGGTGATCCGCGGCGCGGTCCCGCCCGTCTATCGCCACGGGCGCCTGCACTGCGCCACCAGGACCTTCCAGGCGCTGCGGATCGCAGTCAACCGGGAGCTCGACGTGCTGGAAGAGGCCATCCGCGGGGCCGCCGCGGCCCTGGCTCCCGGCGGGCGCCTCTGCGTCATCTCGTTCCATTCCCTGGAAGACCGGATCGCCAAGCAGACGTTCAGAGCCCTGTCGCACGGGCCGGAGGCCCGTCTGTCCGTCCTGACCAAGAAGCCGGTGACTCCCTCCGATTCGGAGTGCCGAGACAACCCGAGGGCTCGCAGCGCCAAGCTGCGGGTCGTCGAGCGTCCACCCATGGGGAGGTCGGAATGAAGGTCGTCGCCACGCTGGCCGGGGTGGCTCTGTTGCTGCTCGTCGTCTGGGAACGGGTCGACGTCGTGCGGGTGGGCTACCAGATCGAACAGTTGAAGGTGAGGAAGGCGATGCTGCACCGGGAGCGCGACGAGCTCCGCGTGAAGGTCTCTGCGTTGACCGCGCCCGACCGGATCGCGAAGGCGGCCTCGGAGAAGCTGGGGATGGGGCCGCCGCAGCAGGGGCAGGTGGTCCTCGTGCGGGTGGCGCGCGAGCAGCCGGTTCTCGCGGCGAGCCCCGCGCCGCCCGAGATCAAGCTGGCCAAGAACGAGCCTCTTCCGGGGAGGATTCCGTGACCCAGCCGGATCCGTACCGCTGGCGCCGGCGCATCGCCGTTCTGGTCCTCATGGCGGGCTTTGCGGGTGTGCTGTTCCGCCTCTTCACCCTGCAGGTGCTCCAGGCGGCCGAGCTCACGGTCAAGGCGGATCGTCAGCACCGGAAGGCGGTCACCGTCGAAGGCGGCCGCGGGGGCATCTTCGACCGGCAGGGCCGCGTCCTGGCTATGAACCTGGACGTGCCCTCCGTCTTCGGAGTCCCGGCCTCGCTCGAGAACCCCAGCGGGGTCGCCCACGACCTGGCGCGGGTCCTCCACGTGCGGGCCGACGAGATCGAGCGGAAGCTGCGGCAGGAGCGGAGCTTCGTCTGGATCGCGCGCAAGCTCGATCCGGAGCAGGGCCGCCATCTGGAGCGGCTCTCGCTCGAGGGGATCGGGACGGTCCTGGAGGGGCGCCGCTTCTATCCCAAGGGGCCGCTGCTGGCGCACGTCCTCGGGTTCGCGGGGATGGACGGGCAGGGGCTGGAAGGGGTCGAACGCCGCTACGACCGGTACCTCCAGGGCGAGAAGCAGCAGGTGGTGCTGCAGCGCGACGCGTTGGGGCGCACGGTCTTCCCCAAGGGACTCAACGAGCAGGCCCCCGCGCCCGGCCACAACGTGACGCTGACGATCGACGAGGTGATCCAGTACATTGCGGAGAAGGAGCTGGACGAGGCCGTGACGGCCAGCCGGGCCAAGAGCGGGACCGCGATCGTGATGGACCCACGCACCGGCGCGATCCTCGCGATGGCGGTCAACCCGAAATTCGATCCCAACGTCATGCGGGCCGCCACCCCCGACCATTGGCGGAACCGCGCGCTCACCGACACCTACGAGCCGGGTTCGACCATGAAGGTCGTGATCGCGGCGGCCGCGCTGGAAGAGCGGATCATGGAGCCCGGCACGATGGTTTTCGCGGAGAACGGCCGGATGGAGGTGGCGAGCCGCGTCATCCACGACCACGAGAAGTACGGCTGGCTGACCTTCGCCCAGGTGATCCAGCACTCCAGCAACATCGGGACCGTCAAGACGGCCATGAAACTCGGCGAAGAGCGGCTCTACCGCTATTTCAGGGCCTTCGGGTTCGGGGAACGGGCCGAGATCGATTTGCCGGGAGAGGTGCCCGGCCAGGTCAAGGAGCCGAAGGACTGGGAGCGCCAGTCCCTCGCGTCCAAGGCGATCGGCCAGGAAATCCTGATCACGCCGCTGCAGCTCGTGACGGCCGTGTCGGCGGTGGCGAACGGCGGGTGGCTGATGCGCCCCTACATCGCGTCGGAGATCCGCGACGCGCAGGGGACGGTGCTGCTGCAGGCCGGCCCGCAAGTCCGCCGCCGGCCGATCTCTGCGGAGACCGCGCGGGCGCTCACCGGCATCCTCGAAGGCGTGGTGACCAGCGGCACCGGCAGCAGGGCGGCCGTGCCGGGGTTCCGGGTCGCGGGGAAGACCGGCACCGCCCAGAAGCTCGATCCGCAGACCGGCGCCTACTCCAAGACCCTCACGGTGGCCTCCTTCGCGGGGTTCGCGCCGGTCGAGGACCCGCGCCTGGCGATCGTGGTGGTCGTGGACGAGCCGCAGACCGAGCAGTGGGGCGGGGCGATCGCGGCGCCGGTGTTCCGGAAGATCGTCGAGCAGGCGCTCCCGTACCTCGGCGTCCCGTCGAAGGCGCCGGTCAAGCTGGCCGCAACCGGGCGCCGGATCGGGCGGGCGGCATGACCTTCGCCGAGCTCATCGCGCCGCTGGAGACCGTGGAACGGCGGGGGGCGCTCGCGGTGGAGGTGCGCGGCCTGACCGACGATTCCAGGGCCGTGAAGCCGGGCAGCGTCTTCGTGGCGGTCAAGGGGGAGAAGGCGGACGGCCACGCCTTTCTCCGGCAGGCGGTGGCGACCGGAGCGGCCGGCCTCGTCGTGGAGTCGCCGGCGGCCGACCTGCCGGTTCCCACGGTGGTCGTGCCCGATTCGCGTCGCGCGCTGGGTCTGCTGGCCAGCCGGTTTCACGGCGATCCATCGGCCCGCCTCGCGATGATCGGGGTGACCGGCACCAACGGCAAGACGACGATCACGTACCTCTGCAAGGGGATGCTGGAAGCGGCGGGGTGCAAGGTGGGGCTCATCGGCACCGTGGCCTACCAGATCGGGACCGAGCGGCTGCCCGCCGCCCACACGACGCCGGGCGCCGTGGATCTCCAGGCTCTCCTGGCCCGCATGGTGGCGGCGGGCATGGATGCGGCCGTGATGGAGGTCTCCTCGCACGCGCTGGCCCTGGACCGCACGGTCGGGTGCGAGTTCGACGTGGCGATCTTCACGAACCTGACCCAGGACCACCTGGACTTCCACCGGGACATGGACGACTACTTTCGGGCCAAGCTCAAACTGTTCACCGGCCTGGCCGGGACCGGCCTCAAGGTCGGTCCCAAGCGCGCGATCGTCAACGTAGACGACGAGCGGGGCCTGCGCATCCGCGAAGCCTGCCCCGCGCCGGTGTGGACCTACTCGATCAGACGGCCGTCCGACCTCCGGGCGGAGGACGTGCAGCTTGCCCTGGCCGGGACCGGCTTCACGGCCGCGACGCCCGCCGGCCGGTTCCGGGTGGAGAGCCGCCTCGTGGGCGAGCACAACGTGTACAACCTGCTGGCCGCCGTCGGCGTGGGGCTCCACGAGGGGCTGTCGCCGGACCAGATCCGGGCCGGCCTGCGGGGGGTCGCCAGCGTGCCGGGGCGGTTCGAGCGGGTGGAGGCGGGCCAGCCCTTCACGGTCGTCGTGGACTATGCCCACACGGAGGACGCGCTGGTCCGGCTGCTGGCGGCGGCGAACCGGCTCAAGACCGGCCGCATCATCACGGTCTTCGGCTGCGGGGGCGACCGGGACCGGAGCAAGCGGCCCAAGATGGGCCGGGCCGCGGTGGAGGGGAGCGACGTGGTGATCGCGACCTCGGACAATCCGCGGACCGAGGATCCGCTGGCGATCCTGCGCGAAGTGGAGGCCGGCGTCAGCGCGGCGCTGGCC
Organism: Nitrospirota bacterium; assembly: GCA_040757595.1. NCBI lineage: Bacteria > Pseudomonadati > Nitrospirota > Nitrospirota bacterium. The sequence continues at coordinate 128,160 of JBFLWP010000006.1, forward strand.
TCGGCCGGACCCAGGAAGGTCCGGTACGAACTCATTCCCGACCGGCGGCAGGCCATTGAGGCGGCGGTCCGCGAGGCGCAAGCCGGCGACATGGTGCTGATCGCGGGGAAGGGCCACGAGGATTATCAGATCGTCGGAACGCAGCGCTTCCATTTCGACGATCGCGAAGTGGCGCGGGAAGCCATCGGGAAGCTCCGCGCCTGACGGGCGGCACGGGGGCCCGGGTCCCGGAGGAGGCTGTCATGACGGATCTGGAACGAGTCCAGGGCATCAAGGTGCACGGGATCCAGCACATGGACGAGGGCACGGCGTTCATCCTCTGCATGGATCCGGAAACCGGCACGACCTTCGCGGTCCATCCGGGCGAGACGATCGGCACCGCGCTCGGCCGGGTCAAGTCCCGGTATCGGCAGGTCATGGGGGAGGCTCGTGGCGGGACTCAAGGGCTGCATCGCTGAACCGGCGTCGGCCAGAGCCGAGGACCGCCGCTCCGTTTGGGATATGCTGCTGTTCACGGTGGAAGAGGTGCTGGAAGTGACCGGCGGCCGGCTCCTGTCCGGTGAGCCCCGCGGAATCAAGCGGGTCTGCACCGACTCGCGGGACGTCCGTCGCGGAGACCTCTTCGTCGCCCTCGCGGGCGAGCGGTTCGACGGACACGACTTCGTCGCGACCGCGATCGGGCGGGGAGCGGTGGGCGCGATCGTGCAGAAGCCGGTTCCGCTTCCCGGCGCCGAGCGGCCGGCGGGGCCCGGCCGGCGGGCGGAGGCGGCCGCCCCCTTTCTCGTGAAGGTGCCGGACACGCTGGCGGCCTTCCAGCAACTGGCCGCCCACCACCGGAGCCGGTTCCGGATCCCGCTCGTGGCGGTGACGGGCAGCAACGGGAAGACGACGACGAAGGACATGGTCGCCGAGGTGCTCGCGGAGTGGGGGACGGTGCTCAAGACCGAGGGGAACCTGAACAACCGCGTCGGGGTTCCCCAGACCCTCTTCCGGCTGACGTCGAAACACGAGACGGCCGTCATCGAGATGGGGGTGGACCGCAAGGGGCAGACCGCCCGCCTCTGCGAGATCGCGCACCCGACGATCGGGATCATCACGAACATCGGGCCGGATCACCTGGAGTTCTTCGGAAGCCTGGCGGCCTCGGCCCAGGCCAAGGGCGAGCTGCTGGACCTGCTCCCGCCGGACGGCGCGGTCGTGCTGAACGCGGACGACGCCTACTTCGACTACCTGGCGTCCCGGGCCCGCTGCCGGGTCCTCTCGTTCGGCCTTTCGCCCCAGGCGGAGGTGCGGGCAACTGACATCGTCCAGGACCCCCGTCGCGGCCTGAGTTGCAAGCTCGTGCTGCCCGGGCGGACGCGCGGGACGCCGGTGACGCTCGCGGTCCACGGGCTGCACAACCTCTCGAACGCGCTCGCGGCGGCGGCGGTCGGGTTCCTGCTCGACATGAGCGGCGTGGCGATCGCCCGCGGACTGGCCCGGTTCCGGCCCGCCTCGATGAGGTCCCAGATCAGGAATTGGCGGGGCATCCGCATCGTCAACGACTGTTACAATGCGAACCCCGCTTCGATGAAGGCGGCCGTCGCGCTGTTGACCGAGCTGGGGGCCGGCGGGCGGACGATCGCCGTGCTCGGCGACATGCTGGAGCTGGGGCCGGACTCACCCGCGCTGCACCGGGAAGTCGGCGCGTCGGTGGCGGAGCGGGGCGTCTCGCACCTGGTCGCCTGCGGGACCCTCGGGCGGGGCATCGCCGAGGGGGCCCGCGCGGCCGGCATGGACGAGGGGCGGATCCGGGAAGCGGCGGACGCGGAAGCGGCCGGCGGGATCGTGAAGGAGCTGGCCCGGCCGGGCGACGTGGTGCTGGTCAAGGCGTCGCGCGGCATGAAGATGGAACGGGCCATCGAAACGCTGACGGAAAAGGAGAGCTAATTGGCGCATGGCCCATGGCGTATGGCCGGAGAGGTGAAGGCGCGACATCGCTTTCATCACTCGCTTGAGCCATCAGCCATAAGCCATCAGCCATAGGCTCCGGTCTGAAGAATGCTGTACCTGCTGCTCTATCCCCTGCACACAGAGTTCTCCTTCCTGAACGTCTTTCGCTACCTCAGCTTCCGGATCATCTATGCGGCGGTCACCGCCTTCCTCATCGCGTTTGTGCTGGCGCCGCCGCTGATCCGCAAGTTGCAGGAGATCCGGCTCGGGCAGCAGGTGCGGGACGACGGGCCCAAGACGCACTTGGCCAAGAGCGGGACGCCGACGATGGGCGGGCTCCTGATCCTGTTCGCGGTGCTGCTCTCGACCCTGCTCTGGGCCGACGTGACCAATCCCTACGTGTGGCTGGTGGTCTTCGCCACCGCGGGATTCGGGCTGATCGGGTTCGTGGACGACTACCTGAAGTTCGTGCGGCGGCAGTCCAAGGGGCTGACGGCCACGCAGAAATTCCTCGCGCAGGGGCTCGTGGCGCTGGGACTCGGCGTCTTCTTCTACTTCCTGCCCGGCTATTCCACCAAGCTGAGCGTGCCGTTCTTCAAGACCTTCACGCCGGACCTGGGACTCCTCTACATCCCGTTCGCGATCCTGGTCATCGTCGGGAGCTCCAACGCGGTCAACCTGACCGACGGCCTGGACGGTCTGGCGGTCGGGCCCGTGATGATCGCCTCGCTCGCCTACACGATCGTGAGCTACGTGGTCGGGAACCACGTCATCTCCGATTACCTGCTGATTCCCTACATCGAGGGGGCGGGGGAGCTGGCCGTCTTCACCGCGACGATCTTCGGGGCCAGCCTGGGCTTTCTCTGGTTCAATACCTATCCGGCCTCCGTCTTCATGGGGGACGTGGGCTCTCTTCCCTTGGGGGCGGCGCTGGGGACGGTGGCGGTGGCCAGCAAACACGAACTGCTGCTGATCCTGGTGGGCGGCGTGTTCGTGATCGAGGCCATCTCGGTCATCTTCCAGGTGATCTCCTACAAGTCGCGCAGGAAACGGATCTTCCTCATGGCGCCGATCCACCACCATTTCGAGATGAAGGGGTGGGAGGAGCCGAAGGTGGTGGTGCGGCTCTGGATCATCGCGATCCTGTTGGCGCTGCTGAGTCTGAGCACGCTGAAGCTACGGTGACAGGCACGAGGCGAGGGGTAAGTGGCGAGAGGTGGAAGCGGGAACCTGACCCCTTATCTCGCGCCTCGGGCCACGAGCCTGTGCCGGTTGCCCACTGATGGTCAACATCCATGGGTTCATGGGCGACGATGGATCTCGGAGGAGCGCGGGTCACTGTGGTCGGGCTGGCCCGCAGCGGCGTGGCGGCGGCCCGCCTGCTTTTGGCCCTGGGAGCCAGAGTCACCGTGGCCGACGGCAAGGCCGAGTCGGAGCTGGGCGAAGCGCTGACCAGGCTGGACCGGCGCGCCCTGTCGCTCCGCCTGGGCCAGGGCTACGAATCCGCATTCGATGGGGCCGACCTGATCGTGATCAGTCCCGGCGTGCCGTTCCGGCTTCCGTCGCTGGAGGCGGCCAGGCGACGGGGCGTGGCGGTGATCGGAGAACTGGAGCTGGCCTCCCGGTTTCTGAGCGGACCGATCGTGGCCGTGACCGGGACCAACGGGAAGAGCACCACCGCGACGCTGGCCGGGCTCTTTCTGAAGGAGAGCGGCAAGCGGGCCTTCGTGGGCGGCAACCTGGGCACGCCCCTCTGCGAAGCGGCGCTCGCCTGCCTCCGGGCGGGGACGGCAACGCCCTATGAATACGTCGTGGCGGAGGTGTCCAGCTTTCAACTGGAGACGGTCGAGCGGTTCCGTCCCTGGCTGGCGGCGCTGCTCAACATCACGACGGATCACCTGGACCGGTACGACTCCCTCGAGGACTATGTCGCGGCCAAGGCCAGGATCTTCGAGAACCAGACCGGGCAGGACGTGGCGCTGCTGAACCTGGACGACGAGCGGGTGGCGGGCCTGGCGCGGCTGGTCCGCGCGAGGAAGATGGGATTCACCGTCCGCCGAGCCGGGCTGGCCGGCGGAGAGGGTGCGTGGCTCCAGGGTGATCGGCTCATGGTGACGATCGGCGGGAAGGCCGAGGAGGTCTGCCGGCGCAACGAGCTCAGGCTCCTGGGCTCGCACAACGTGGCCAACGTCCTGGCTGCCTCCGTGATCGGCGCGCTCTGCGGCTGTCCGGCCGGCGCCATGCGCCGGGTGCTCGGGACCTTCCCCGGGCTCGAGCATGCGCTGGAGCTCGTGCGGGAACGGCAGGGGGTCAAGTTCGTCAACGATTCGAAGGGCACGAACGTGGACGCCACGGTCAAGGCCCTGGAAAGCCTGGACGCGCCGGTCCTGCTCATCGCGGGCGGCAAGGACAAGGGAGGGGACTTCGCGCGGCTCCGCGAGCCGGTGCTGCGCCGCGCGAAGCGGGTCATCCTCATCGGCGAAGCGGCGCCGCGCATCCGGGAGGCGCTGCGCGGGTGGGAGCGCGTCGCGCAGGCCGGCTCCCTGCGCGAGGCGGTGGAGCAGGCGGCGCGCGAGGCGGGCGCGGGGGACGTGGTGCTGCTGTCCCCGGCCTGCGCCAGCTTCGACATGTTCCGGGACTATCAGGACCGTGGCCGGCAGTTCAAGGAGCTGGTCAACAGCCTCCCGTGACGGGTGATCGGTGACGCGTGACGAGTTTGGAAATAGGCTTCACCGCTCTTTATCACCGATCACCGATCACCTGTCACTTGTCACCTAAGGGGTTGATGGATGACGCGCAGAGGAGCCCAGGCCGGAACGCTGGCGCTGCCCTGGCCGTCCTCGGGAGGACGGTCGCGGGAGCGGGCCGGCGCCGACGGGGGCGTGCTGGCGGTGACGGTGGCCCTGACCCTGGTCGGGCTCGTGATGGTGTTCAGCGCCAGCGGGGTGGTCGCGGGCAATCGCTTCCACGACTCCATCTATTACCTCAAGCGGCAACTGGCCTGGCTGGCTTTCGGATTCCTGCTGCTCCAGGTGGCCTCGCGCACGGACTACACGGTCTGGCGCAAGCTGGCCCTGCCGATCCTGGCCGTGGTGACGTTCTCGTTGATTCTGGTGCTGATCCCCGGCGTGGGCGTGGTGGCCAAGGGTGCGCGGCGCTGGATCCGCCTCGGGCCCGTCTCGGTGCAGCCGGCCGAGATGGTCAAGCTGGCGGTGGTGCTTTACCTGGCCTCCTACCTGACCAGGAAGGAGGCGCGGCTGACGGAATTCGCCGCCGGCTTCCTGCCCCCGCTGGTGGTCGTCGGGGTGCTGGCCGGGCTGGTGGTGCTGCAGCCGGACCTGGGCACGGTGGTGGTGATCGGCCTGGTGACGCTGGGGCTCCTGTTCCTGGCCGGCGCCGGGCTCAGCCACCTCTCGCTGGTGCTGTTGAGCGCCCTGCCCCTGGTGGGATTCCTGATCTGGAAGTCGCCGTACCGGCTGCAGCGGCTGATGACGTTTTTGGACCCGGAGAAGGACCCGACCGGCGCCGGCTTCCAGGTGAACCAGTCGTTCCTGGCCTTCGGCAGCGGAGGCCTGTTCGGCGTCGGGCTGGGCGAGGGGAAGCAGAAGCTCTTTTTCCTGCCCGAGGCCCACACGGACTTCGTGCTGGCGCTGGTGGGGGAGGAATTGGGGCTGGTCGGCGCGGGCGCGATCATCATCCTGTACGCGGTGCTCGTCCTGCGGGGATTTCAGATCGCCACCAGGGCGCGGGAGCCCTTCGGCCGTCACCTGGCTCTGGGGATCACGCTGCTGCTCGGCGTCCAGGCCCTGATCAACGCGGGCGTGGTGACCGGGATGTTGCCGACCAAGGGGCTGACCCTGCCGCTCGTCAGCTACGGCGGCTCCTCGCTGCTCGTGAACCTGCTGGCGATCGGCATCCTGTTGAGCGTCTCGCGGGATCGCCAGGGGGGCTGGCAGGCCCAAGGGTACGGCGCCGGGTTCGCGCGGCGATGACGATCGTGATCGCGGCCGGAGGCACCGGCGGGCACCTGTACCCCGCGGTCGCGCTGGCGCGGGAGTTTCTGCGGCAGGACCCGGCGAGCCGCATCGTCTTCGTCGGGACGCCGCGCGGGCTCGAGACGAAGGTGCTGGCGCATGAGGGATTCGAACTCGTGATGGTCGCGGCCCAGCCGGTCATGGGACGGGGAGCGTGGAGAGCGTCGGCCGCGCTGCTCACGGTGCCGCTGGGGATCTGGCAGGCGGCCCGGCTGCTCCGGGCCAGGAACGCCGACTTGGCGATCGGCATCGGGGGCTACACCAGCCCGCCCCTGCTGCTGGCGGCCTTCCTGCTGGGGGTGCCGCGGGTGATTCTGGAGCCGAACGCCTATCCGGGCCTGGCCAACAAGCTGCTGGGGCCGATCGCGAACCTGGTGTTCCTGGCCTTCGAGGCGGCGGGCCCCCATTTCGCCCGGGCCAAGGTCCGGGCGTCGGGCACGCCGATCCGACGCGAGTTCTACGAAGACGGGGCCACGGGGCATGAGACGCGAGGCGCGAGCGGTTCCGAACCCCCTCGCCCCGCGCCGCGTGCCTCGGGCCCGCAGGGTCGAAAGACCCTGCTGGTCTTCGGCGGGAGCCAGGGAGCCAGCGCGATCAACCGGGCGATGGTCGAGGCCCTGCCGCACCTGCGCGCGGTCGGCGCGGAGCCGGCGATCGTCCATCAGACCGGGGAGGCGGACCGGGCGTCCGTCGCCGCCGCCTATGAGGCGGCCGGAGTCCGGGCCGAGGTGGTCCCGTTCCTGTTCGAGATGCCCGACGCGTTGCGCGCGGCGGACCTCGTGGTGGCGCGGGCCGGCGCCGTGACGCTGGCGGAACTGGCGGCCTGCGGCAAGCCGGCGGTGTTGATCCCGCTGCCGACCGCGATCTATGGGCACCAGGAGAAAAACGCGCGGGTCCTGGAACAGGCGGGGGCGGCAGTGGTGCTGTTGCAAAACGAACTGACCGGCGAACGGCTGGCCCGGACCGTCGCGACGTTGTTGTCCGACGAGGCCCGCCTCCGGACGATGGGCGAGCGGAGCCGGGCGCTGGGAAGGACCGATGCGGCGGAGCTGATCGTGCGCGAATGTCGAACACTCGTGGGAGGACGGCATGACACCAACAGGCCTGTTGGAGCGGCGGGAGCGCGATCGTGAGGCGGGGCTCAACGGATCGAAGGGCGGGAACGGGGCTCAGGGGCTGACCGGGCGGCACCGGATATCCATGTTCAGGAAGATCCAGCATATCCATCTGGTCGGGATCGGCGGGGCCGGCATGAGCGGCATCGCGGAGGTGCTGCTGACGCTGGGCTACAAGGTCACCGGCTCGGACCTCCAGGCTTCGGAGACCACGAGGCGTCTGGAGGAGCTGGGCGGCCGGATCTTCATCGGGCATCAGGAGGCCAACGTCGGCGAGGCGCAAGTGGTGGTCGTCTCCTCGGCCGTGTCGGTCCAGAACCCCGAAGTGGCGGCGGCCAAGGCCAAGCACATCCCGGTCATCCCCCGGGCGGAGATGCTGGCGGAACTGATGCGGCTGAAGTACGGGATCGCCATCGCCGGCGCGCACGGCAAGACGACGACGACCTCCATGGTGGCGTCGGTCCTGGCCCAGGGCGGCCTCGACCCCACGATCGTGATCGGCGGCAAGGTCAACGCGCTCGGGAGCCACGCGAGGCTGGGGCGCGGCGATCTCCTGGTCGCGGAGGCGGACGAGAGCGACGGCTCCTTCCTCAAGCTCTCCCCCTCCATCGTGGCCGTGACCAACATCGACCGGGAGCACCTGGACTACTACAAGACCATGGACCGGCTGCAGGAGGGCTTCCTGGAGTTCATCAACCGGGTGCCCTTCTACGGGCTGGCGGTCCTCTGCTTGGACGACGGGCACCTCCGGGCCCTGCTCCCGCGGGTCGTGAAGCGGTACCAGACCTACGGACTCCAGCCTCAGCCCGGCTCGCCGCCGCCCGATTTCCGCGCGGACAACGTCAGACTCAACAAGTGGGAGTCGGAGTTCCGGGCCTACTTTCGCGAGAAGAGCCTGGGGCCCTTTCGTCTCTCGGTCCCCGGCATCCACAACGTGGCCAACGCGCTGGCCGCGATCGCGATCGGGCTGGAGCTGGACGTGCCGATCGATCTGATCCGGAAGGGCCTCGCCTCTTTCGCCGGCGTGGAGCGGCGCTTCCAATTGCGCGGGGAGCGGAACGACGTCATGGTCGTAGACGACTACGGCCACCACCCGACCGAGATCCGCGCCACCCTGTCGGCGGCCAAGCGGGGCTGGGACCGGCGTCTGGTGGTGCTCTTCCAGCCCCACCGGTACACGCGCACGCGGGACCTGCTGGAGGAGTTCGCCCGATCGTTCGACCTGGCCGACCTCCTGTTCGTGACCGAGATCTACGCGGCGAGCGAGTCCCCGATTCCCGGCGTGACCGGGGAAAAGCTGGCGGAGGCGGTCCGGGCCACGGGGCACCGCTCGGTGGAATGGGTGGAGGGGAAGGACCAGTTGGTGGAGCGGGTTCTACCCCACCTCAGGCCGGGCGACCTGGTCCTCACGCTCGGGGCCGGCGACGTCTGGAAGGCGGGACCGCAGATCCTGGAGCGGTTGTGAGAGCCGTGATCAGGTGATCGGTGATGAGCGATGAGTGTTCGCTGATAGGACAGGAGATTTTACCCGTCACCGGGGACCCGTTGCATTTCCCGGAGCCACGGGTCCCCGCGTCGCCCGTCACGTTGGTCAAGATGAGCCGGATCCATCGAGCCTTGAGCAAACAGGACCTGCGCGCGGTTGTCGCCGGTCTGCGTGGAAAGGTGAAGTTCGACGCGCCGCTCGCCGACTATACCTCGTTCAGGATCGGGGGACCGGCGGACGTGCTGGTGCTCCCCGCCGACGTGGAGGATCTCAGGCGGCTGGTCGTCCAAGCCCGCGCGGCGAAGGCGCCGATCTTCGTGCTCGGGGGGACGAACCTGCTCGTGCGCGACAAGGGCATCCGGGGCGTCGTGGTGAACCTCTCGCGGCTGAACGCGATCAAGGACGAGCCGGGCCACGTGGTCTATGCGGAGGGCGGGGTCGGGATGCCGACGCTGATGAAGCATGCGATCAGCCGGTCGCTCTCCGGGCTCGAATGGGCGGCGGGCATCCCGGGCACGGTGGCCGGGTGCGTGGTCATGAACGCCGGCACGAGGCTGGGCGAGATGAAGGATTGCCTGAAGGCCGTGCGGATCGTGGACCGGAAGGGTTCGGTCGTGGACGTGCCGGCCTCGGCCGTCCGCTTCAGCTACCGCCGGGCGATCCTGCCGCGCGGCATCGTGGTCGGGGCCTGGCTCCAACTCAAGCCCGGCTCCCGCGAGAAGATCGAATCGGTCGTGAAGGAATACCTGCGGCACAGGAAGGAGACCCAGCCGCTGGCCCTGCCGAGCGCCGGCTGCGTCTTCAAGAACCCGCCGCACGACTCGGCCGGCCGCCTGATCGAGTCGGTCGGGTTGAAGGGGGCCACGGTCGGCGACGCCCAGGTCTCCGGGAAGCACGCGAACTTCGTGGTCAACGTGGGCCGGGCCTCGGCCGAAGACGTGATCGCGCTGATCAAGCAGGTCGGCCGGACGGTCGAGGAGCGGGCCGGCGTCACGCTGGAGCTGGAATTGAAGATCGTCGGCCAACCGTAACGACCGTGACGCGTGACAGGTGATGAGTGATGGGCGACGAGGGGGATCAGAGATGAGGAAGAAGACGCATCACCGATCACCCATCACCCATCACGAGTTGCTGACGAGGGCCAGGATCGGGGTCGTGATGGGGGGGCGGTCGGCCGAACGGGAGATCTCGCTCCGGACGGGACGGGCCGTGCACCAGGCGCTGCTCCGGCGCGGGTACGACGCGGTGGCGATCGACGCGCGCGCCCCGCTCCTGCCGCAACTGCGGGCCAAGAAGGTGGGGCTGGTGTTCCTGGCCCTGCACGGGCCCGGCGGGGAGGACGGGACGATCCAGGGGCTCCTGGATTCGATCGGCATGCCCTACACCGGGTCCGGCGTCCGGGCCAGCGCCGTCGCCATGCACAAGGTGACGACGAAGGCGCTGCTGGCCTACCACGGGATTCCGGTCGCGTCCGGGACCGTGGTGCGGGCCGGCCAGGACGCCGGTCGCGCCCCGCTCCCGGCCGGCCTGCGCTGGCCGGTCGTCGTGAAACCGGCCTCCCAGGGCTCCACGATCGGGGTCTCGATCGTCCGCCGTCCGGCCGAATGGCTGCCCGCTCTGCGGCGCGCCCACGTCTACGACGAGGAAGCGGTCGTCGAGGCCTACATCCCGGGACGGGAAGTGACCGTCTCGGTCCTGGCGGGACGGCGGGAGCCGGTGGCCCTGCCGCCGGTGGAGGTCGTGGCGCCGGGCGGGTTCTACGACTACTCGGCGAAGTATCAGAAGGGACGGACTGGCTACCTCTGCCCCGCGCCCTTGTCCGCGTCGGTCACCGGACTGGTGCTCAAGCTGGCCGTGAAGACGTTCCTCGTCGTAGGCTGCGAGGGGGCGGCCCGGGTGGATTTCCGCGTGACGAAGCGGGGGCGGCCCTACGTCCTGGAGGTGAACACGATTCCGGGGATGACCGAGACCAGCCTGCTCCCGATGGCTGCGGCTCAGGCGGGCCTCGACTACGACTCGTTGACCGAGCGGATCCTGGAGTCGGCCCTCCAGCGGGCCAAGGCTTCCGGCGGGGCGGAGAAGATCTGGGGCGGGAGAGGCCTGTAATGGGCTGGACGAAGCGAAGGAGCGGTCCGCGTCCCAACGTGCGGCGAAAGGGCGCTTCCCGGCCCGGCCCGATCGGCCGACGCTGGCAGGCCGTCCGTGTGAAGACGGAGCCGGGCTGGCTGCTCCTGTGGGCCGCCGGCCTTGCGATTCTGGGCTGGGGCTGGTCCGCGGCCTACGAGCGGGCCGAGCCGGTGCTGCACGAATGGCTGGAGATCCGCGAGGTGACGGTGACCGGCATCCGGCAGGTCACGAGGGCGGAAGTGCTGGAGCGGCTGGCCCTCGCGCCGGGCGAGACCCAGTGGTCGGTACGCCCTCAAGTCCTCGCGACGAGGCTGGAGGTGCATCCCTGGATCAAGCGGGCGGTCGTGTCCCGTTCGCTGCCGCACGGGCTCGACGTGGCGATCGTCGAGCGTCAGCCGGCCGCCGTGCTCCGGGCTCCTGGGCTGCGGCTTCTCCTCGACGGGGAGGGTTCCGTGCTGACGGTCCTGTCGCCCGGCGAGGACCCGGGCCTGCCCCTGTTGGTCGGCGTGGAGCCGGAGGGCCTCATGCAGGGGGAGGAGCGGGCCCGCCGCGCCGCGCAGACCGGCATCAAGCTGGCCGGGCTGCTGGAGAACGAGTTCCCGGACCGGCCGGAGGTGGACCTGGGCAACCCGGACAACGCCGTCGCCTACGTCGGGGGGCTCCGGTTCCACTTCGGCCCCTCGCCGTTCGAGGAGAAGTGGGACCGGTACCGGAAAATCACCACCCATTGCACATCCGACCCTTTGCTACGACCCGTTGCCCAACGAGTTGCAACGGGTCTTCCGGAGCAAGGGGCTCCAGGCAATGGGTGCCCGGCCCGGCGTGTGGACCAGGGCGACGACTCGAACCGGAGCAACGAAGTGGACCTGCGCTATCCAGGCAAGGTGATCCTGCGCGAAAGGGGGTAACCAGCGGTGGCCAAACGAGATCATTTCCTGGTGGGGCTGGACATCGGCACGACGAAGATCTGCGCGCTCGTGGCCGAGGTCACGGAGGACAACACACTCGACGTCATCGGGGTCGGGTCGAGCCCGTCCCGGGGGCTGAAGAAGGGCGTGGTGGTGGACATCGAGAGCACCGTCGAGTCCATCAAGAAGGCGGTGGAGGACGCGGAGCTGATGGCCGGGATCGACATCAACTCGGTCTACACCAGCATCGCCGGCAGCCACATCTCCGGCGGCCATTCGCGCGGGGTCGTCACGTTGAACAAGAAGGAGGTCACCCGCGCGGACGTGCAGCGCGCGATCGAGACGGCGCGGGCCGTGGCGGTCGTGGAGCCGGACCGGCGGATCCTGCACGTCATCCCCCGGGAATTCATCGTGGACGACCAGGACGGCATCCGGGAGCCCCTGGGCATGTCCGGAGCCCGGCTGGAAGTGGACGTGCACATCATCACCGGCGCCGTCACGTCGGCCCAGAACCTCGTCAAGAGCGTGAACCGGGCCGGGCTCGACGTCATGGACATCGTGCTCCAGCCGCTGGCTTCCAGCCACGCCGTCCTGAGCGCGGAAGAGCAGGACCTGGGCGTGGCCATGATCGATCTGGGCGGCGGCACGACCGACCTCGCGATCTTCGTGGAGGGGAGCATCCGCCACACGGCGGTGCTCCCGATCGGCGGCCAGCACCTGACCCGGGACATCGCGATGGGGCTGCTCACCTCCCAGACCGAAGCCGAGCGGATCAAGATCAAGCACGGGGCGGCCCTGCTGGACCTAGTGCGCGCGGACGAGACGGTGGAGGTGCCGGCGGTGGGCGACCGCCCCGCGCGGATGGTGCCGCGGCGCGACCTGGCGCAGATCATCCAACTGCGCGTAGAGGAGATGTTCGAGGTCGTGCGCGACGAGATCCGGCGGGCGGGCTACGAGGAGATGCTGGGGGCCGGGGTGGTGATCACGGGCGGCACCTCCATGCTGGCCGGCATGCAGGAGGCGGCGGAGCGGGTCCTCAACCTGCCGGCCCGCCGCGGCGCGCCGCACGGGGTGGAGGGGTTGCGGGACATCGCGGGCACGCCCATGCACGCGACGGCGGTCGGCCTGATCCTCTACGCCCACCGGCACTCGGGCGAGATGGAGACGGCCGGCCTGCGCGGTGGCCGCGGGGTGGGGCGGGTGTTCGGACGGATGCGGGCGTGGATGCTGGAGTTCTTCTAATCGGGCACGGGGTTCGAGGCGAGGGGCGAGAGGTTTGGGGAAAGGAGGGGCGCGATGTTCTCATTCGAAGAGGAAGAGGCGAGACAGCCAGTCTCCATCAAGGTGCTCGGCGTGGGCGGGGCCGGCTGCAACGCGGTGAACACGATGATCACCACGGGGCTCAGCCACGTGGAGTTCATCGCGGCCAACACGGACGTCCAGGCTCTGACCCAGTCGCTGGCCGCGTTCAAGATCCAGTTGGGGCCGGAGCGGACCCGCGGGCTCGGCGCCGGCGCCAAGCCGGAGGTGGGCAAGGAGGCGGCGCTGGAGAGCAAGGACGACATCATGGACAGTCTGAAGGGCGCCGACATGGTGTTCGTCACCGCCGGGATGGGCGGCGGCACCGGGACCGGCGCGGCCCCCGTGGTGGCCAGCCTCGCGCGGGAGTTGGGGATCCTGACGGTCGGGGTCGTGACCAAGCCCTTCAAGTACGAAGGGAACCGGCGGATGAGCCACGCCGAAGACGGGCTCCGCGAGTTGAAGAAGTACGTGGACACGCTGCTCGTGATCCCGAACCAGCGCCTGCTGGAACTCGTGGACAAGAAGATGCCGCTGCGGGAGGCGTTCAAAGTGGCGGACGACGTGCTGCGCCAGGCTATCAAGGGCATCGCGGACGTGATCACGACCGCCGGCCACGTCAACGTGGACTTCGCCGACGTCCGGACCGTGATGACCTACACGGGCCGTGCGGTGATGGGGATGGGCATGGCGCGGGGTGAGAACCGCGCCGTCGAGGCGGCGCAGAAGGCGGTCTCGAGCCCGCTCCTGGAGGACGGGAACGTGGCCGGGGCCAGAGGCGTGCTGCTGAACATCACGGGCGGCCTCAACATGTCGCTGCACGAGGTGGACCAGGCGGCGATGATCATCCGGGACGCGGCCGACCAGGACGCCAACATCATCGTGGGCCAGGTGATCAACGAGGAGATGGGCGAGGACCTCGTGGTGACGGTGATCGCCACGGGATTCGAGCGCGAGGAGCAGCCTCAGAAGCAGCGGCCGCTCCTCGACCGGCAGACGACGGCGCCGGCCCATCAGCAGCCGGCCCTCGCCGGCACGCGCAGTGGGGCCCAGGCCGAAGCGCCGTCCCGGCGCAACCTGGACCGCCCGACGTTTCTCCGGAGGCTCACGGGCCGCCGGGAGGGGCAGGAAAATCTGGGCTTGACCATGGACGAGGAGTGGGACGTCCCGACGTTCCTGAGGAAGCAAGCGGATTGAAACCCGTGACGCGTCACGAGTCACGATGTCGGCTGGTGTGATCACGGTTCCGAGCTTGGCGGACGGGCGGGGGAACGTCCGCCACTTCTTCGGCACCAGGGGCCATCCCCGCGACCTCTCGGCCCCCTTCCGGCCCGTTCCGCGCGCCGTCGTGGCGGTCAAGCAGGTGCATGGGACCGACGCGCTGGTCCTGGACCGGCCTGTCTCGGCCGGCTCGGCCTTTGCCGGCGAATGGGATTCGCTGGTCACGAACCAGCCGGGGGTGCTGCTGACGGTCCGGACGGCCGACTGCGTGCCGGTCCTGATCCACGATCCGGTGCGTGGAGTTGTGGCGGCGGTCCACGCCGGCTGGCGCGGGGCGGTGGCCGGGATCGTCCGGCGCACGATCGGCGTGATGCGGCGGCGGTTCGGGTCCGAGCCGCGCGATCTGTCGGTGGGCATCGGTCCCTCGGTCGGCTCCTGCTGCTATGAGGTGGACGAGCCAGTGCTGCAACCGTTGCGTGCAGACTTTCCCGACTGGCGGGAGGTCGTCCGCGAGACGGGGCCGGGCAAGGCCAGGCTGGACCTGCGCGAGCTCATCCGCCGCCAGGCGCGGGCGCTTGGGGTGGATGGGGTTCGCGTCTCGCTGGCCAACGTCTGCACGGTCTGCCACCCGGACCTCTTCCACTCCTACCGCCGCGAGGGCCGGGTCAACGGGACCATGGTCAGCGGGATCATGCTGACCCCTGCGAGGAAACGATGAATGATGAACGCGGAGCGATGAATGGTGTAAGATTCCCTTCGTCATCCGGTCCTGGTTCTGCATTCATCCTTTTACGTTCCGCGTTCATCGTTGAGTGAATGTGGCGGAGACACTCGATTCGGAGGCCGTCGGCCGGAACGTCAGGACGGTGCTCGAGAACATCCGGCGGTCGGCTCAACGGGCCGGACGACCGCCCGAGTCCGTCCGCCTGGTGGCGGCGACCAAGTCCGTGCCGCCCGAGCCCATTCGCTGGGCGATCGCCGCAGGAGTGGGGATCCTCGGCGAAAACCGGCTGCAGGAGGCGCTCCCCAAGATCGAGGCGCTCGGCTCCGACGGCGTCAGTTGGCATTTTATCGGACGGCTGCAGCGCCGCAAGGTCAAGGCGGTGGTCGGTCTCTTCCGGCTGATCCATTCGGTGGAGAGCCTGGAGCTGGCGGAAGAGATCAACAGGCGGGCCGCGGAGGCGGGGATCGTCCAGCCGGTGTTGCTGGAAGTCAACGTCGGGGGGGAGGCGAGCAAGGGCGGATTCGCCCCGGAGGCCCTGGAAGAAGCGCTGGCCGCCATGGACGGGCTGCCGAGCCTGGCGGTGCAGGGCTTGATGGCGATTCCCCCGCCGTCGCCGGATGCGGAGGGCTCGCGGCTCCACCATCGGAGGCTCCGCGAGCTGGCCCGGTCCCTGGCGGGGGGCCGGTGGCTGCGGGTCCGGCTGGAAGAGATCTCGATGGGGATGTCGCAGGACTATGAAGTCGCGATCGAAGAAGGAGCGACCTACGTCAGGGTCGGGACGGCGATCTTCGGGGCGCGGCCCGATGCGTGACGCGTCTCTCGTGAAGCGTGAAACGTCGCGGGCGACGAGATCCGAGATGAAAAGGATTGCATTTATCGGCGCGGGCCAGATGGCGGAGGCCCTGCTGGCCGGCCTGCTCTCGACCGCCTCGTTCGATCCATCCTGCCTGTGGGCGACCGACACGAGCGCTGAACGCCGCGATCTCGTCAAGCGCCGGTTCGGCATCCGGGTCGGGGCCGACAATCCCGAGGCGGTGACCTGGGCCGACGCCGTCCTGTTGGCGGTCAAGCCGCAGGTGCTGGACGCGGTGCTGGAGGAGATCGCACCGGCCCTCTCGGACCGCCTGGTCATTTCGATCGCGGCGGGCGTGCCGATCGGCCGCATCCACGGGATCGTGGCCGGCCGGGCCGCGACGGGGCCCCGCATCGTGCGGGTGATGCCGAACGCGCCGGCGTTGGTCCGGGAAGGCATGTCGGTGCTGGCCTTCGGCCCCGACGTGACCGACGAGGACGAGCGCATGGCCCGGATGCTGTTCGAAGCCGTCGGGCGCGTGGCGGTGCTGGAGGAACGGTTGTTGGACGCGGTGACGGGCCTGAGCGGGAGCGGCCCGGCCTATGTCTTCACGGCGATCGAGGCGCTGGCGGACGGCGGCGTCAAGGCGGGGCTGCCCCGGTCCGTGGCCGAGCTGCTGGCCGCGCAGACCGTGCTGGGAGCCGCGCGGATGCTCCTGGAGACCGGCGAGCATCCGGCCCGCCTGAAGGACCGGGTGGCCTCGCCCGGCGGGACCACGATCGCGGGGCTGCACGAGCTCGAACGGGGCCGGGTGCGGGCGAGCCTCATCGCCGCGGTGGAGGCCGCCGCGAACCGATCGAAGGAGCTGGGCTCGTCCTGAGCCTGTCGAGGGGGCGCCGATGTTCATCGCCGGCAACGTCTTGGAGGGACTGGCCCGCGTGGCCGACTGGGTGCTGACCATCTACATGTGGGTCATCATCGCCCGGGCCCTCATCTCCTGGGTCAATCCCGACCCCTGGAATCCGATCGTGCGGTTCCTCGAACAGGCCACCGAGCCGGTCCTCGCGCCGATCCGTCGGCTGCTCGGCTGGCGCATGGGCGTTGACCTCTCGCCGGTCGTCGCGATCCTCGTCATCATCTTCTTGCAGTACGCGCTGGTGCAGTCGCTGTTCGAGATGGCGGCCCGCATGCACTAACCGAGAGGCTCACGATGAAGATCACACCGCTCGACATCCAGCAGATGCAGTTCAAGGTGCGGTTCCGCGGCTACTCGCGGCAGGACGTGGATCAGTTTCTGGAGGACGTCGCGCAGACCGTGGAGGGCCTGACCGGAGACAACGCGGCCCTGCGCGAGAAACTCGCGGCGACCGAGGAACAGTTGGCCAGCCTGAAAAAGGCCGAGGTGACGCTGGCCGGCGCGCTGGTGTCCGCCCAGGCCCTCACGGATGACCTGAAGCAGGCCGCCCAGCGCGAGGCCGAGCTCATCATGAAGGAAGCGGAGCTCAAGGCGTCCGAGCTGCTGCGGGAGGCCCGGGCGGAGCTGACCGGGTTGCAGCGGGATCTCTCCGATTTACGCAAGCAGCGTGCGCTGGCGATCGAGCGGCTGCGCGCGACGCTGCGAACCTTCGAGCGGATCCTGGAAGTCGAGGAAGGAGAAGACGAGGCCGTGCATCACGCTGACCGCCGTGAGGCGTGAAGCTCGTGACACGTGACGAGTGACGCGCGAGAGGACCCGCGCGGAGACGCGAGGGGGAGGCGCGGCGGGCGACCCGTCCCCGCGTTTCTGCGCCTCTGCGTCGTCCGTACCCGTCACCTGTCACCCGTCACGCGTCACTCCTCGCAATGATTCAGCCCGACCCGATCAGCCGCGCGATGGAGGCCGCGGTGGAGGAGGGAGTCTTCCCCGGGGCGGTCCTGGCCGTCCGGCTGCGGGGCTCTCTCCTGATCCACCGGGCCTTCGGCCGGGCAGCGCTCGTTCCGAAAGAAGAGCCGGCCCGGCTCGACACCATCTACGACCTCGCCTCCCTGACCAAGCCCCTCGCGACCGCCACTGCAACGCTCTGTCTGGTCCAGAGCGGACGACTGGATCCGGACGACCAGGTCGGGCACCTGATCGAGGAGCTGAAGGAGAAACCGGTCGGAGCCGCAACCGTCCTGCATCTCCTGAGTCACTGCTCCGGGCTTCCCGCCTGGCGGCCGTTCTACGAGCGGGTCTCGGAACGGGATCACCGCGAATCGGGGTTCCTGGGCAGTTCGGCGGCCAGGGGACTGGTCCTAAGCCTCATCGGGGACGAACCCCTTGAGAGCCCGATCGGGGAGCGGGCCCGCTACAGCGATCTGGGCTTCATCCTGCTGGGGCTAATCGTCGAGCGGCTGGCCGGCTGCTCGCTGGCGCGTTTCGTGACGGAGCGGGTATACCGACCGGTCGGCGCGGAGCTGTTTTTCGTGGAGCAGGGAACCCATCCGGTGGATCCGGCGCGCATCGCGCCCACCGAGCAGGACCCCTGGCGGGGGCGCCTGATCCGCGGGGAGGTCCACGACGAGAACGCCTATGCGCTGGGCGGAGTCGCGGGACACAGCGGCCTGTTCGGGACCGCCGAGGCGGTGCTCGATATCTCCGGCTGCTGGCTGAACGGCTACCTGGAACGGGATTCCCCGCTTCAACCGGCGTTGGTCCGCCGCTTCGCCAGCCGGCAGGCCCACCCGGCCCGGTCAAGCTGGGGGCTGGGCTGGGACACGCCCTCCGCTCCCTCCTCCTCCGGCACCAAGTTCTCGCCCAGCTCCTTTGGCCACTTGGGCTATACCGGAACCTCGCTCTGGGTCGATCCGGAGCGGGAGCTGGAGGTGGTGCTGCTGACGAACCGGGTGCATCCGACCAGGCAGAACGAGGCGATCCGGGCCTTCCGCCCGAAGATTCACGACATCATCTATCAAGAGTTGATCGCGGAAAACTGATGGCAGGCGGTCTAAGGCGCGGGTCCTGTCACGGCGAGCATCCCCGCCGTCCTCGCTGCATCCATCCCCCCGTGGGGGGTACTTGGTGTCTGGTATTGCGTGGGTTGCTGTACACCCGTGATATCATCGCATGGCTCTTCACCCCTTCCGCTGCGGGCGACGGGGTCCTGCTCGCCACACCACCCGCTCAGCGCACAACCGTTCCGGGCTTAAAAAATGGGGTGACAACGGGGACCGACCGCTTGTCAGCCGGTCCCCGTTGCTCGGATCGGGCTGTACATGCGAGAGCGGCTATGACATTCCGGCCATATGCTGTGGAGGGCGTTGACATGTGATTAAATACGCGCAAAAATTCCATCCAAGCTCGCAGTCTGTTCAAGCGTACTATGCCGGTCGGTATACTCAGCACTTGAGTGGCGCAAATCGAGAATACACGATGCATCTGAACCCGAAGCGAATGAGTGGCTCTTGGGACGACGGCTATACCCTCGACCTCCACATCTGCAGCAGCGAGTTTGTCGGCTACAACGAGTACGGCCACCCTCAGTTTGAAAGCACTCGGACAGAACTCGGCGAGATGCTCTACAGACTCAAGTACAAAGGCGATCAGTCTGTTATAGTGCCGATCGCACAGGCCGCATGTGACTTCGTCCGCAAGTGGAATCTGGACATTGATGTGATCGTTCCCACTCCGCCCAGCAAAACTCGATCGGTTCAGCCGCTATTCCAGATCGCCGACGAACTCGGAAAGCTTCTGAGTCGTCCGGTGGACAAGACAAGTGTACAGAAGTCCAAAGCGACACCAGAACTCAAGAACGTCGATTATGCGAAACGTCTTGCTCTGGTTGGGGGAGCACATTCCATCCAGGGCGATGCCTTGCAAGGTCGGCGCATTCTGCTTCTTGATGATCTCTATCAGACTGGTGCTACACTCAATGCAATCGCACGTCTTCTAAAGGAAGCAGGGGGTGCCACTGCAGTCTTTGCATTGGCGCTGACTCGGGCTCGGAGTTGACCATGGAAGCGGTTTTCCTCGGTGGGTCGCGTCGGATCGCTCACCTAAACGAGAGCATTCGGTCAAAGCTTGATGAATTCCTTAATCGTGGCCTATGGATATTCGTCGGCGATGCGAATGGCGCCGATCGCGCGCTCCAACAGCACCTGGCGGATCGAGGGTACGAACGAGTCGTGGTTTATGCAGTCACAGGAATGCTTCGCAACAATGTTGGGCATTGGAAGGTCTGCTCCGTGGATGCACCAAGGGGAGCCCGTGGCTTTGATCTCTATTCCGTAAAAGACGCGCAGATGGCCAACGATGCTTCTTATGGCTTCATGCTTTGGGATGGGAAAAGCCGTGGAACACTGGCTAACGTCCGCAGTCTGTTGACGCGGGGGAAACCAGTGACGGTACATCTTGGACCGGCGCACCGCCTCATCAGCCTGAGGTCGCCAGACGATCTCCGCAAGCTAGGTATAGCATCAACGGCAGACGTGGGCGGTCAGCAAGACCTCTTCTTCGGTGCTGCCGCTGCCCAAAAAGCCGCTGCATTTGACGGTCGCGGGTCTTTGCATTCCAGTCGGCCTCAGCTAAAGAAACGACGTACAGCTAACACGCGCAGCCGCAGCTGAGCGGCAGGCCGTTTCGCGTCTGGATAGTCAGTCCTTGTTTTCTTTTCGGCCAGGTAGCGGCAGCCCCTGACTCAAACGTTAGGCTGAAGGTGGGTCGGTTTACGATTCACAACGCGTTTCCAGACAGAGGGTTCAAGCCATGAAGCTCAACTATTATCCCGACACGGATTCGCTGTACATTGACCTTTCCGAGCGGCCGAGTGTCGAGAGCCGGGAGATTTCTGAAGGTGTCGTTCTGGATTACGATGCCGGGGACAATCTCGTGGGGATCGACATCGACAATGCGAGCCGAAAGGTCGAGTTGAAACAGCTTACGCTCAGCAAGCTGCCGCTGATTGTGCAGACTATTTCCGCCTAACTTGACACTGCGTGTCGCCCCTGCAATCGGGGCATCACTCGTCCGGGTAGTCGGTCCAGGTTTCCTTTTCGGCCAGGTACCGCTTGCCTTTGAAGTTGGGACGGGTCCGCATCCGCCGGAACCCCAGGTCGCGCAGCTTGTCCACCACGCTCTTGACCGCCGCACCGATCGTAGGCTGCGTCTGCCCCTCGACCGTCAGGGCCTCGTACATGACCTTCGCGGCGTAGCCCTGGGCGACCCGGTTCACGAGGACGGACCGGTTGAAATAGCGGTCGCTGGGGTCGGTGCCCTCGATCTGGTGCCGCTCGATCAGCCCTTCTTTCTTCAAGGTCAGCGGAAGGGAACTCACCGGTGCCTCCGTGCCAGGTCCACGAGTGTTAGTCGCCTGAAAGCGGAGGGATTATAGTCGGCCTGCCGGCCGAGTTCAACCATCGGATGGAGGGGCCCGTTGTTGACAAGCCGCGGGGCGCTTTCTATATTCTGTTTGCTCAGTGCGACACCCGGAGCGGGAACCGGCTTCCCGCGCAACCTCATGAACATCCCCAACAGCCTGACTATCCTCCGCATCCTCCTGATCCCCGTGTTCGTCGGCTTCCTGATCTACGAGCGCTACGGCTCTGCGCTGGCGGTCCTCCTCCTTGCGGGGCTCACCGACAGTCTGGACGGGACGATCGCGCGGGTGGCGAACCAACGGACCAAGCTGGGCGCCTACCTGGATCCTCTGGCCGACAAGCTCCTGCTGACCACCGGGTTCATGACGCTCGCGGTGCTGCACCTCGTCCCCTCATGGATCGCGATCCTGGTCGTGAGCCGGGACATGATCCTGATGACGGGCACGCTGCTGGCCCGGCTCACCGAATCGCGGGTGGACATCTCCCCCACCGTGCTGGGCAAGGGCACCACCCTCTTCCAGCTTTCCTACCTCGTTCTGGTGGTCCTGCTCACTTCCCGCCGCATGGACCTGGCCCTGATCCAGCCGGTGCTCTACCTGATGGTGGCGCTCACGGTGCTCTCCGGCTTCCATTATCTGTACCGCGGCTACATGCACGTCAGCGCCGGAGAAGCCTGACGCGATCCGCGGGTTAAGTTGACAACCTCCCCCCCCTCCAGTAGACTTCGCCAGTGCTCCCGATAACGCCTAACCTCCTGGAACTACGTAGAAAATAGCTCTCAGTGCTCAACCGTCAGCGGTCAGCATCGTCGGGAAACAGGTTGGACTGTTGAGATTGTTGCCGCACGGACCAGCCGCAAGGCGTCTCAGCCCTCGCCGTTCTCAGCCGGAAACTGACGGCTGATCGCGGGGCGCTTACCGTTCGAGGTTGTTGGTGGCCACGTTTGCCTACGTCGGCAGGACCAGGCAGGGGACGGTCAAGAAGGGGGAAGTGACCGCCAGGACCCGCGACGACGCCGTCGCGCAGTTGCGCGGGCAGAACGTCGTCGTCACCAGCATCCAGGAAAAGGCGGCCAAGGCGGGCGGGCTCGCGAACCTGAGCTTCGGCGGCGGAGTAACCGACAAGGACATCGTCGTCTTCACCCGCCAGTTCGCCACGATGGTCAACTCCGGCCTGCCGCTCCTCCAGTGCCTGGAGATCCTCTCGACCCAGTCCGAGAACAAGAACTTCGGCAAGACCATCGGGGAAGTCCGCGTGGACGTGGAGAGCGGGTCCACGCTGGCCGACGCGATGAAGAAGCATCCCAAGGTCTTCGACGAGCTCTACGTGAACATGGTCCACGCCGGCGAGGTCGGCGGTCTGCTGGACACGATCCTGGGCCGCTTGGCCATCCACATCGAGAAGGCCATGAAGCTCAAGAGCCGGATCAAGTCGGCGATGATCTATCCGGCCGCCATCCTGGGCGTGGCCGTGATCGTGATCGCCGTGCTGATGGTCTACGTGATCCCGATCTTCGCGAAGATGTTCGCGGAGATGTCCGGAGGCAAGGCGGGCCTGCCCGGCCCCACCCAGTTGGTCATCGACATGAGCAACTTCATGCAGTCCAACTTCCTCTACATGACGGTCGCGGCCGGGGCGATGGCGTACGGGATCAAGCGCTACTACCAGACTCCGAAGGGCCGGCGGGCGATGGACAAGCTGTTCCTCAAGCTCCCGGTCGTCGGGGATCTGATCCGCAAGGCGGCGGTCGCGCAGTTCACCAGGACCCTGGGCACGCTGATCACGAGCGGGGTGCCGATCCTGGAGGGGCTGTCGATCACGGCCAAGACGGCGGGCAACAAGATCGTCGAGGAAGTGATCCTCGGAGCGCGGCAGAGCATCAGCGAGGGGAAAACAGTCGCCGATCCCCTGTCCAAGAGCGACGTCTTCCCGAAGATGGTCACCCACATGATCTCGGTGGGCGAATCGACCGGCGCGCTGGACGCGATGCTGGGCAAGATCGCCGACTTCTACGAGGAAGAAGTGGACGCGGCCGTGGCCGCCCTGACCTCGCTCCTGGAGCCGATGATGATGGTGTTCCTCGGCGTCGTGATCGGGTTCATCGTGATCGCGATGTACCTGCCGATCTTCAAGATGGCCTCGGCCGTCGGCTGAGAAACGCCATCAGGCGTGAAGGGTGAAGCGTGAAGCGTCCGAACGAGATACGCTTCACGAGATACGAGGCGCGCTGGCGATGGACACCTTGAGGCGCAAGCTCCACTGGCTGATGGGCCTGCGCGTCGTCGTCGTGACGCTGCTGCTCGGGCTCTCGCTCGCCTTCCAGGTGGTCAAGGGCGAGCTCGTCCTCAGTTTCTACGCCCTGATCGTCTTCACCTACGCGATCACGATCGCCTATGCGGTCACGCTCCGGTACCTCTCGGAACCGGCCGCCCTCATCCAGTTTGCGTCCTTCCAGCTCGGCATGGACCTTCTGCTGGAGACCTTCTTGGTCGCGCGGACCGGCGGGATCGAGAGTCCCTTTTCGGTGCTGTACGTGATCACGGTCACGCTGTCCGGCTTGATCTTCCGACGTCGGGGCGTGCTGGTCACGGCCGGGGTCTCCGTGATCCTGTTCGGGCTGGTCACCAACATCCAACTCTACGGGCTGCTGGACGCCGAGGGCTGGCTGCCCCACAGCCGCCTCTCGGTCGCGGAGACCTTTCATACCTTCAGCCTCCACGGTCTGGCCCTGGTCGCCATCGGGCTGTTGAGCGGCGCGCTGGCCGAGCAGTTGCGTCGGGCGGACCAGTCGTTGATCGAGAAGGAGCAGGGGCTGAGCCAACTGCGGGCGTTCCACCAGAACATCGTGGAGAGCATCAGCAGCGGGGTGTTCACGACTGACGCGGCCGGCCGCATCACGTCCTTCAACCGTGCGGCGCAGGAGGCCACCGGCTACCTCTTGCCGGACGTGCTGGGGCGGCCCTGGTGGGAAGTCTTCAACTGGCAGCAGCGCGACCTGTTCGCGGAGGACCCGGGGGCGCTGGGCGAACCCTACCGGTTCGAGGCCGAGGGGAAGAAGGCGGACGGCAGCCATCTGGTGCTCGGCATGACGCTCGCGCCGCTGACCGAGGGGGGCGTGCGCACCGGCCTGGTCGGGGTCTTCAAGGATCTGACCCAGATCCGCGAGCTGGAAGAGGAGATGCGACGCAAGGAGTGGCTGGCGACGCTCGGCGAGATGTCGGCCGGCATGGCGCACGAGATCCGCAACCCGCTGGCGGCGCTCGCCGGCGCGATGCAGATGCTCCGTCGCGACGTGAATCTGGACGAGACCAACGCGCGCCTGATGGACATCGCCGTTCGCGAGGCCACCCGCCTGGACTCGATCATCACCGAGTTCCTGCTCTATGCCCGGCCGCCGGCGCTGAACCTGAAGGAGTGCGACCTCAACGAGGTGCTCGCCGAGACGCTGGACTTGATCCGGCACGAGGCCGAGTCCCGGAAGGACATCGCGCTGGCGACGAAGCCCGCGCCCGGACGGCTGCTCGCGCAGGTGGATGCGGATCAGGTCAAGCAGGTGTTCTGGAACCTGGCGACGAACGCGTTCGAGGCGATGCCCGGGGGCGGCCAGTTGGCGATCTCGACCGGCCGCCGGCGGGTGAAGACGGGCGGGCGCAGCGGCGACGTGGTCGAGGTCACGTTCCAGGACACGGGCGAGGGGATCAAGAAGGAGGCCCTGGACAAGATCTTCCTGCCGTTCTTCACGACCAAGAAGGGTGGGTCGGGGCTGGGGCTGGCGGCGGTGCATCGCATCGTGGATCTGCACGGCGGGTGGATTCGCGTGGAAAGTCAGGTGGGCAAGGGATCGCGCTTCGTGGTCTGCCTGCCCGTGGCCGCCGAGGCCGGTCCGCGCCTCTGGCGCGAAGGCCGTGAACCATGGAGTCGGGAGCCGTGGAAAAGATCCTGATCGTTGACGACGAGCAGAGCATGCGCGACGTCCTGAGCATCATGCTCAAGCGGGCCGGGTACGGGGTGACGGTGGCGGCCGACGGCGAGGAGGCGATCGCCCAGCTCGACAAGGAGATCTTCGACCTCGTGATCACCGACCTGAAGATGCCCAAGGTGGGCGGCATGGAGGTGCTCAAGGCGGTCAAGGAGGCCTCGCCCGACACGGTGGTGCTGGTCATCACGGCCTTCGCGTCCACCGAGACCGCGGTCGAGGCCATGAAGCGCGGGGCCTACGACTACCTCTCCAAGCCGTTCCAAATCGACGAGGTCCAGCTCATCATCCGCAACGCCTTGGAGAAGCGCCGGCTCTCCACGGAGAACATGCTGCTCAAGCGGGAGATGGCCAGCCAGTCCTCGTTCGCCCAGATCGTCGGGCAGAGCGAGGCGATGCAGAAGGTCTTCGATCTGGTGCGCAAGGTCGCCGACAGCAAGAGCAACGTGCTGATCTGCGGGGAGAGCGGCACCGGGAAGGAGCTGGTCGCCCGCGCCATCCACTACAACAGCTCGCGCAGCCGCATGCCGTTCGTCACCGTGAACTGCAGCGCGTTGCCGGAGCCGTTGCTGGAAAGCGAGCTGTTCGGGCACATGAAGGGGGCGTTCACGGGCGCGGTCTCGAACAAGGCCGGTCTGTTCGAGGTGGCCAACGGCGGAACCATCTTCCTGGATGAGATCGGCGAGACCACGCCGGCCACGCAGGTCAAGCTCCTGCGCGTGATCCAGGAGCGGGAGTTCCGGCGGGTCGGCGGCACCAAGGACGTCAAGGTGGACGTGCGGATCATCGCCGCGACGAACCGGGACCTGGAGAAAGCCGTGGCCGAGGGCGCCTTCCGCGAGGACCTCTACTATCGTCTGGACGTCATCCCGATCCACCTGCCCCCGCTCCGCATGCGGAGCGGGGACATCCCGCTGCTGGTCGGGCATTTTCTCGATCGGTTTGCGCGAACCAGCGGCAAACCGGTGCCGTCGGTGACGCAGGAGGCGATGCGTCTGTTGATCGATCACGAGTGGCGGGGCAACGTGCGCGAGCTGGAGAACCTGATCGAGCGGGTCGTGGCCCTGTCCGCAGGGCCGCAGATCACGGAGCAGGACATCGGGATCTGGCTGCACAGGCCGATCGCGCAGGCCCAGAACAGTCCGACCGATCTGCCGCCGGACGGCCTGGATCTGGAGGAGCTCATCAGCCGGATCGAAAAGGAGCTGCTCCTCAAGGCGCTGGAGCGGGCCAAGTGGGTCAAGAAGAAGGCGGCCCGGCTGCTGCACCTGAACACCCGCTCGTTCCGCTACCGGCTGGAGAAGTACGCGATCAAAGGCGGACGGGATTGAGAAGCGTGAAGCGTGGAGAAAGAAACCGCCTTACGAACGACGCTTCACGAGCGACGAGATACAAAGAGCGGGTGACGGATGAGGAATGACGAAATACAGGTCCGGACGCCGGCCAAGGTCAATCTGATCCTGCGGGTCCTGGACCGCCGGCCGGACGGCTACCACAACCTCTGGTCGCTGATGCAGACGGTCGCGCTGGAGGACGAGTTGTGCATCCGGCTGGACCGGAGCTCGGCCGGCCTGAGGGTGGCCTGCGACGATCCGGCCATCCCGACGGACGGCCGCAACCTGGTGTCTCGGGCGGCTCTCGCGGTGCTGGAGCGGGCGGGACTGACCGGAGGCCGGGCCGTCGGGCTCGAGATGCGGATCGGCAAGCGGATCCCTTCGGGCGGCGGCTTGGGCGGGGGCAGCAGCGACGCCGCCGCGACGATCGTCGGGCTGAACCTCCTCCTCGGGCTCGGCTGGTCCGTGAAGGAGATGGCGGACCTCAGCCAGGCCGTCGGCAGCGACGTGCCCTTCTTTTTCTTCGCGCCGAGCGCGCTGGTGCGGGGCCGGGGCGAGGAGGTGACGCCGGTCGTCCTGACCGGCGAACGGTGGATCGTGCTGGTGAACCCCGGCTTTCCGATCGAGACCGGCTGGGCCTATGGCCGCCTGGCGGGAGCGCGCACAGGCGTCCGGCCCCTGTCCGACCGGCTGACCGGTCTGATCGCGCAACCCTCGCTGTCGTGGGAAGAGGTCATTCCCTTGATGGAGAACGACTTCGAGGAGCCGCTTGCCCCCGCGCATCCGGCCCTGAGCGAGCTCAAGCGGGAGTTGCTCGGCCAGGGGGCGCAGGCGGCGCTCCTGTCGGGCAGCGGGGCCACGGTCTTCGGGGTGTTCGGGGACGAGCCGTCTGCGGCCCGGGCTTGCCGGCTCGTCGGACGGGTCGGCGGTCGGCGTGCCTATGTGGCCCGGACCGGCGGCGTGGTCTCGCCGATCGTCAGCGGGCAGCCACCCCTCCCTTTGACAGGGACCGGCTGGCCGGTCTCTCTCCCTCCATCCGTCGGTTGACAGCCTGCGGTTTTTTCCGATAGAGTACCCGCTCCCGTTGCAACCGTCCACGTAAGAGGGGCCGGCCGAGAGCAGGTCTACAGACCTGCCTGCGCGGCCTGGTGGAGGGGCGTATGCGCAAAGAACTGAAGCTGTTCACCGGCAACTCGAACCCCGCGCTGGCCAAGGAGATTTGCAACCATTTGGGGATCCCCCTGGGGGAGGCGACCGTGGCCTCCTTCAGCGACGGAGAAATCCGGGTCAAGATCGAGGAGAACGTCCGCGGCTCGGACGTGTTCCTGCTGCAGTCCTGCTGCCCGCCGGTGAACACGTCGATCATGGAGCTGCTCATCATGATCGACGCGCTGAAGCGGTCCTCCGCCTACCGGATCACGGCGGTCATTCCCTATTTCGGGTACGCCCGGCAGGACCGGAAAGACCAGCCGCGGGTGCCCATTACGGCCAAGCTCATGGCGGACCTGATCACGACCGCGGGAGCCGACCGCGTGTTGACGATGGATCTGCATGCGGGGCAAATCCAGGGGTTCTTCAACATTCCGGTGGACCATCTGTACGCGACGCCGGTGCTGCTCGATTACATCCAGAGGAAGGGATCGGGGGACCTGGTCGTGGTCTCCCCGGACGCCGGCGGGGTGGAGCGGGCGCGGGCCTTCGCCAAGCGCCTCCAGGCCCAACTGGCGATCATCGACAAGCGGCGGGAGGGGCCGAACAACGCCCAGGTCATGAACATCATCGGCGACGTGGAGGGGCGCAGCGCCCTGCTGCTGGACGACATGATCGACACGGCGGGCACGATCGTGCAAGGGGCGCAGGCCTGCGCGGAGAAGGGCGCGCGCATGGTCTGGGCCGGCTGCACGCACCCGGTCCTCTCCGGGCCGGCGCTCGAGCGGCTGCAGTCGTCCTGTTTGACCGAGGTGGTCGTGACCAACACGATCCCGTTGAACGGCAAAGAGCTCCAGTGCCCCAAGCTGCGGGTCCTCTCGGTGGCGCCGCTGCTGGGCGAGGCGATCACCAGGATCCACGAGGAAGAATCGGTCAGTTCACTGTTCGCGTAAAACAGCGGCTCGCGAACGGCTGATGGCTGTCGGCTGTTTGCTGCGAGCTGCATGGGGGAACCATGAAGTTCGAGATGTCTGCGGAGGTGAGGGAGAAGGCCGGCAAGGGGGCCGCGCGGCAGCTCCGGCGGAGCGGCAAGGTCCCGGCCGTGCTCTACGGGGAGGGGGAGTGCCTCCTGCTGACCATCGACCCGGAAGAGGTGGTCAAGATCCTCCGGGCCCACGTCGGCACCACGGCGCTCATCACGTTGAACGTGGCGGGCGGGGCCAAGCGGAACCGGACCGCGCTGCTGCGCGACTATCAGGTCGATCCGGTGACGGGGGAGCTGCTCCACCTGGACCTGTTCGAGATTTCGATGAACAAGGTGATCCGGGTCAAGGTGCCGGTCAACGTGATCGGCGACACCCCGGCCGGGGTCAAGGAAGGCGGGGTGCTCCACCACAATCTCCGCGAGCTGCACGTGGAGTGCCTGCCGTCGGCGCTGCCGGACTCCGTCCAGGTGGATGCGTCGAGCCTGGCCATCGGGCAGGGGATTCACATCCGGGAGATCGCCCGCATCGAGGGCGTCCGGTTCCTGGACGATCCCGACCAGATGGTGGTCAGCGTGGCGGCGCCGATCTCCGAGGCCAAGCTGGAGGCCCTCTTGACCAGCGGCGCGGTGGCCGAGGGCAAGGAGCCGGAGGTCATCGGGAAGGGGAAGGAAGAAGTTGTGGAGGGGGCTGAGCAGGCGGCCCCTGCCGCCGAGGCCAAGGCGGGCGAGAAGGCCGAGAAGAAGGAGCCGGCGGCCGCCGCCAAGCCCGAGAAGAAAGAGGCCAAGGAAGAGAAGAAGAAGTAGCCTTGCGTCTGGTAGTGGGGCTCGGCAATCCCGGCGAGCGGTACGTTCGAACGCGCCACAACGTCGGCCGCCGGGTGCTGGAGCGGGCCGC
The DNA here is from genome assembly GCA_040757595.1 of Nitrospirota bacterium. Taxonomy (NCBI): domain Bacteria; kingdom Pseudomonadati; phylum Nitrospirota; species Nitrospirota bacterium. The sequence continues at coordinate 157,472 of JBFLWP010000006.1, forward strand.
AGGCCGCTGGTCGGTCCGGCTCAGGCCGAACGGCCCGGCTCACCGCGGAGCCGGCCAGATCGGACCTCCCGAGGCCAGGACGGACGTCACGCTGGCCGTTCCCCTCACCTGGATGAACGACTCCGGCTCGGCCGTCAAGGCCCTGCTGGCTGATCTGGGACTCCCGCCCGAGCAGCTCCTCGTCGTGCACGACGATCTGGACCTTCCCGTGGGCCGTCTCCGCATCAGACCGCGGGGCGGAGCCGGCGGTCACAACGGCGTCCTCTCGATCATCGAAGCCTTGGGAACCGACGCCTTCTGCCGGTTGAAGGTCGGCATCGGGCGACCGGCCCCGGGCCTGGACCCGGCCGACTACGTGCTCTTGCCGTTCACGCCGAACGAGCTCGCCGTGATCGAGCCGGCGGAGGAGCAGGCCGTGGATGCGCTGCAGTGCTGGGTGACCGAGGGCGTGGACGCGGCGATGAACCGGTTCAACGTGCGGAATCAACAGGAGGGTGAGGAGTGACGGGCGATCTGTGATGAGTGAGAAAGGCAAGCCTCTGTTCCACCCATCACGCGTCACTCGTCACCCATCACGGTGACGATGGCCCTCTGCTGCGGCATGATCGGGCTTCCGAACGTCGGCAAGACCACCGTGTTCAACGCGCTGGTCGGCGCCGGCGCGGTCGCGGCCAACTATCCCTTCTCCACCGTGGACACCAACGTGGGGATCGCGTCGGTCCCCGACCCGCGCCTGAACAAGCTGGTCGAGATCTTCCGTTCCAAGAAGAAGACGCCGAGCACGCTGGAGGTGCGGGACATCGCCGGGCTCGTGGAGGGGGCCAGCAAGGGTGAAGGGCTCGGCAACCAGTTTCTCGCCCAGATCCGCGAGGTGGACGCCCTGCTGCACGTCGTCCGCTGTTTCCAGGACGAGGACGTCGTTCACGTCTCGGGCGGGGTGAACCCTCTGCGGGACATCGAGGCGATCGAAACGGAGCTCATGCTGGCCGATCTGGAGACCCTGGATCGCCGCAAGCAGCGGGTCGAGAAGAAGGCGAAGTCCGGCGACGCCCCTGCGGGGAAGGAGCTGGTCTTTCTCCAGAAGCTGATCGAGCTCTTGAACAAAGGCGAGTGGCTGGGCGGCCAGACGTTCTCGGCCGAGGAACGGGTGATCCTCAACGAATGCCAGTTGCTCTCGGCCAAGCCCGTGCTGTTCGTGGCCAACGTGGCGGAGAAGACGCAGGAGCACGATCCGTTGGTCCAGGTCGTGCGCGAGCAGGCGGGGAAGAAGGGGGCGCGGCTCGTGACGATCTGCGGGCAACTGGAGGCGGAGCTTTCCACCCTGCCGGAGTCCGAGCGGGAGGAGTATCTCAAGGGACTGGGGCTCGAAGAATCGGGGCTGGTCCGCTTGACCAGGGAGGCCTACCGGCTGCTCTCGCTCATCACCTTCTTCACGGCCGGCGAGACGGAGTCGAGGGCCTGGCCGATCCGGGAGGGGACGAAGGCCGCCCAGGCGGCGGGCAAGATCCATTCGGACATGGAGCGGGGCTTCATCCGCGCCGAGGTCTACCATTACGACGACCTGATCGCCTGCGGGTCGGAGGCGAAGGTGAAGGAGAAGGGGCTGTTCCGGCTCGAAGGACGGGATTACGTCGTCAAAGAAGGCGACATCGTCTACTTCCGCTTCAACGTCTAGCAGGCTGCTGAAAACGATCCCCCAACTTCGTTCTCGGTCGCCTGTCTCCCTGCGGCCTCGTTGGCTGGCCGTTTTGAGCAGCCCGTAAAGGATTGTACCCCGAGGATCTTCGGTTTGACACGGCGTTTCGGGCTGTGGTAGGGTCCAACGCTTTGCATCGCCTTCGGCGATGCTGATCCCTCGCTCCGGACCAGGTTCCGGGGCCCATTATGGTCCAGGAGGAGAACCGCATGTCGCTCTACGAGTCTATCTTCATCGTCCGTCCGTCGCTCACC